>CAZHFT010000001.1:0-25874 GCA_964531875.1 uncultured archaeon
AATTTGCAGAGTGCATTTTTCCTATTTCTTTTCCTGCTTTTTTACATATTTCTTTTGTATTATTTCCTTCTAATAATTCTGTTTTGAGTGTTTTTCCTGAAATAAATTCTTGGGTAATTGCAAATTTTTTTAAGTCTACTTTGTAAACTACTGGGGTTCTTATTCCTGCTTTTTTTGCTTTTGAAAGAAGAGTGCATTCTGTTCTAATTCTTTCTTTTAAAATTTTGTCATCTAGACTTTTTTCTCTGTACTTTTTTCTTTGTCTTTCTTTTACAACGCTTTCTCTTTCAATGTAAGTAGTTTTGTAAATTTTTGCTTCTGCGCCTTGTTTTATTAATTGCATAAAAATAGTTGTTTTAGCAAATTGTTTTAAGCGTGTTGATGCTGTTTTCAAGCATTTCAATGACTGTTTTTATTGTTTCTTCAAATGTTTTGTCTTGTAAATATTTAAACGATAATCCTGTAATCTTTTTTGCGGTTGTAAGTGCTTTTTTACCGTGAATTAATGCAGTTTCTGCGTTTTTTTCTGCTGATTTAATTGAACCAGTTAGTCTACAATCAGGATTTGTTAAATCAATTCCTTGCATATGGCTGGAGTAGGAAAGTAATTCTTTTTGCATTAAATTTAATTCTTTTTTTGTTTCAATTAAACTGGTTTCTGATTCATTCGCGCCTTGTAATTTATTCAATTCTATTGAATATTCGTTTATTTTTGCAATAGTAGCAGGGGATAATTTTTCAGCACTTAAAATGTATCTTGAATCAAGAACTTTAAGTTGTTGCATACTTCCTCCTACTAATCCAAGGTACTGTGCTCCAAAATAAAATAAAACTATAATAATTATTGTTACTATTAAAAGTTTTTTTAATTTCAAAAAATTCACCCGAGATAATCTAAAGTTGCTTCAAATATCCCTCTGGTTTTTCCTACATTGTAATTAAAGTAAATGGTTTTTCCAAGCATTGTTTTTTTTTCAGAGATTCCAATATAACTTTTTTTATTTGCTGCTGAACTTTGAATGTATGCAATTTCGGTTCCTAAATTGTCAACTTCAAAAGTTTCAAATGTAGCATTAAGGGTTTCTCCTGCGGGGAATTGTTCTATTCCTTGCATTATAGGGTGTTCTGTTGCTCTTATGAGTTTTCCGACTACAAGTTTTTTATTTGCACAAGTTAGTTCATTATCGCCTATTCGATTACATTTTACTGGAATTAAGTCTAAGAATGTTGGTTCCCATCCAATAACATCTTGAGTATCTGGTCTTTTGATTCCTGAATCTTTTATAACAATTAAATTTCCGCCTTTTTTAACAAAGTTTTGTAAGGCATCTCCAAGTTCTTTTGAAATTTCTTTTGTTGCTTCTTCGCTTTGGTCTAGCATAATTATTTTGTAGTCTTTTAATTGTTCTTCTGAATTTGCTTCAAGTGAATTAGCTGTTTTTGAAGTGTAATCTATTGTGTTTCTATTTTCGTTTAATATTTGTATTGTTTCTTGTGTGGTTGAACCAATCACCAGCATTTTGGTGGGTTCACTTCCTAAAAAATCCACTCCGCTAAAAGTAAAGAATGCAATTGCAATAATAATCAATAATCCTGCAATAACACTGTATTTTATAATATCTTGATTTTGAGTTTCGGGTACGTCATCCATGTTAATCAATTTCAATTAAAGTATTTCTTTATTTATTAACCTTTAGTTCTGCAAAATTAGTTTTTTTCTTTATTTAATTTGAATTTTTATTTCTGTTTCAGAGGTTTTCTCAAAAACAATTTCTTTGATTTTCATTGTTTGTTTTATGTCCTCTTCAATTTTTTCAAATTCAATTGTTTCATTTATTAATACTTTTACTTTTTCAAGTTCTGCATTCATTGCTAATGCGTTTTCTGATTTGTATTTTCTTATTGCAGTAATAATTTTTTTTGTTATTTCGCCTAATTTTTCCGCTTCTTCATTAATCAAGTTTTCTTCTATTTCTGGCCATTTTTCTAGGTGTACTGATTTTGTTGTTAATTGGTCTTTAAAGTTTTCTTGGAAAATTTCTTCGGTTATGTGTGGAACAAACGGAGCAAGTAATTTTATCATTTCTGAAAATATTTTTACTAAAACAATTTTTGCTGCTTTAGTTTCATTTGTTTCTTTTTCAGCGTATACTCTGTGTTTAACTTCTTCAATGTAAAAGTCTGCAAATTCTAACCAAAAAAAGTTTCTTACTCCTCCAAGTGCTTTTGAGAACTCGTATTTTTCAAGCGAATTTGTTGCTTCTTTTTTTACTTTCGAAAATCTACTTAAAATCCATTTGTCAATTTCGCGTAAATCGTTTTTATTAAATTCACTTAATTTTACTCCTTTTGTTTGCATTGTAACAAATTTAGTGGCATTTGCAAGTTTGGTTAAGAATTTTTTCCCTGAAATAAATTCTTTTTCTTGGAATGGTAAGTCTTCTCCTAATGACCCTGCTGCTGCCCAATACCTAAGCATATCTGCCGAGTATTTTTGAATCATTTCTACTGGGTCAATTGCATTCCCAAGACTCTTTGACATTTTCCTTCCCTTTGCATCTAATGCATGTCCTGAAACCATTATGTCTTTCCAAGGTAATGTTCCTGAATGGAAGTATCCTTTTACAATTGTGTTAAATGCCCACAGGGTAATTATGTCATGTGCTTGTGGTCTCAAGCTCATTGGGTAAAGTTTTTTGTGAAAATCCTTGTCAGTAGCCCATTTTGAGTTAATTTGAGGAGTTAATGAAGAGGTTGCCCAAGTATCAAGAACGTCTTTTTCTGGAATAAATTCTTTACAACCACATTTTGGACATTTTTCAATTAATGGTTTTTTTTCTATTGGGTCAATTGGTAGTTGTTCTTCACTTGCAAGTATTGTTTCTCCACATTCTTTACAATACCAAACCGGAAAAGGAATTCCAAAAAATCGTTGTCTTGAAATACTCCAATCCCATTGAAGTCCTTTAATCCAATTATCATACCTAACTTTCATGTGTTTGGGGTGCCATTGTAGTCCATTTCCTTTTTTCAAAAATTCTTCTTTTAAATCCAAGTATTTTATGAACCATTGTTTTGTGTTCATTATTTCTATTTCTGTTTTGCATCTTTCATGAACCTTAACTGCGTGTCTAATTGGTTTTTGTTCAAGTAATAATCCCGCATCTTTTAAATCTTGAATTATTTCTTTTCTTGCTTCTTTAATTTTCATTCCTGCGTATTTTCCTGCTAATTCAGTCATTCTTCCGTCTCGAGTAAAACTCATTTTTAATGGCAAATTATGTGCAAAGTACCATTCCATATCAGTTTGGTCTCCAAAAGTACAACACATTACTACTCCTGTTCCTTTTTCAGGGTCAACTCTTTCATCTTCTAAAACAGTTACTTCAAAACCAAATAATGGAACAATTGCTTTTTTTCCAAGCAATTCTTTTTTTCTTTTATCAGTCGGGTGAATAAAAACAGCTACACAACTAGAAAGTAATTCTGGTCTAGTAGTAGAAATTACAACATCTTTTCCATCTATTTTGAAAACAATATCGTTGAATACACTATCAAGTTCAACATCTTCAAGTTCTGCTTGTGCAATTGCAGTTTCACATTTTGGACACCACATTGATGGTGCTTCTTTTCTGTATGCTCTTTCTTTTTTATAAATTTCTAAAAAACTTTTTTGACTTGTTTTTCTTGCTAATTCATCAATTGTTCGGTAAAGAAGACTCCAATCAACGCTTAATCCAAGTTGTTCAAAATCATTAAGCATTGTTTTTTCGAATTTTTTTGTTTCCTCTAAGCAAATTTTTATGAATTCGTCTCGAGTAAAATCTTTTGCTCTTATTTTTTTACTTTTTTCAACAAGTCTTTCAGTAGCTAATCCATTATCATCAAACCCGAAAGGATAAAAAACATTGAATCCTTGCATTCTTTTAAATCTCGCAATAAAATCTGCTTGAGTATAAGAAAAAGCATGTCCTAAATGCATTTTTCCGCTTACAGTTGGTGGAGGGGTATCAATAGAATAAATGCTTCCATCCCTTTTAGAATCGAAATCGTAAACTTTATCAGTTTCCCATTTTTTTTGCCATTTAGCTTCTATTTCTAAAAAATTAATTCCTTTTCCTTTAGCCATTAAAAAATCAATCCTATAAGTAGATAAATTAACTTAGAATAAGCTTTAAATAAGTGTTTTGAGAACGATATAAACCACTCAAAATAATGAGTTAGAAAGAGTATTTAAGACGAGCTGGTTTATGCATTAGTTATTCAAAAAACCCTTTGATTTTGCCAAAGATTCCTTTTCGGTTTTTTTGAGTTTCTTCTTCTTTTTTAAGTTGTTCAAATAATTCTTTCATTTTTTTGCTTGGTTTTTTTGGTGTTTTTACAAGAACTCTTATGTATTGGTCTCCATAAGTATTGTAATTCACGTGTTTGATTCCTTTTCCTTTCATTTTGAAAAGAGTAGTTGATTGTGTTCCTGCTGGAACTTTTAATTTTGCTTTTCCTTTTAAAGTTGGAACTTCTATTTCGCTTCCAAGAGCTGCTTCTGAGAATGAAATTGGTGCTTCCATAAAAACATCATATCCATCTCTTTTGAATATTTCGTGTGGTTCAACATAAATAATTACTATTAAATCTCCTGCTCCAGCATCGCCTTCGTGTCCTTGACCTCGTACATGTAAATTGTTTCCTGTGTCGATTCCTTCAGGAATAGTAATCGTAATTTTTTTCTTTTTCAATACTTTACCTTTTCCATTACATTCTTGACAATGTTCAGAAATAGTTTTTCCTTTTCCTTTACATTCACTACAGGTTCCTTGTGTTTGAATCATTCCTAAAAAAGTTTTTCTTATTTTTTTTTCGATTCCTGTTCCTGCACAAGTCGAACAAGTAGTTACTCTGGTTCCTGGTTTTGCTCCAGTTCCATCACAAACATCACATTTAGAAATTCTTTCTATTTCAACTTCTTTTTTTGTTCCAAAAACAGCTTCTTCAAAAGTTAAACCCATTTTTAATACAATATTTTCTCCTCTTTGAGGACCACGTCTTCCTCCTCCAAAAATATCAGAGAATCCGCCTCCGCCAAATGAATTAAAAATATCTGAAAAATCAAAGTCTTGACCTCCTCCGAAACCAGAGAATCCGCCTCCGCCACCAAATCGTTCTGATTGTTCACCAAATTGGTCATAGTTTCTTCTTTTTTGTTCGTCGCCAAGAGTTGAATAAGCATGTTGAATGTCTTTAAATTTTTGTTCGGCTTCAGATTCTTTATTTATGTCTGGGTGATACTTTTTAGCGAGTTTTTTGTAAGCACGTCTAATTTCATCCTGTGACGCTCCTTTTTGTACTCCTAAAGTACTGTAGTAATCCGTTGCCATTCAAAATCAGCTATAAAAATTAATCTAAAAGAAGAAGGGGTTTATTCCTTCTTCTTTTTATCTTCTTCTGTGAATTCTGCATCAACAACTTTTTCGTCTTTCTTTTCTTCTTTTTGTGAGGTATCTTTTGGTTGTTGTTTTGCAGCTTCTTCCTGAGCTTTTTTATAAAGTTCTGCAGATGCTTCTTGAATTTCCTTGTTTAATTCATCAAGTTTTGTTTTTATTAAGGAAACATCTTTTTCTTTTGGTTCTAATAATTTCTTTAATTCATCATTTTTAGCTTGGATTGAACTTAGTTTATCTTCAGCTATTTTTCCTTTCATTTCTTCAAGCATTTTTTCAGTAGAAAAAACAGTTGCATCAGCTGTGTTTAAGGTTTCAATTTTTTCCTTATTTTTCTTATCTTCTTCAGCATGTGCTTCAGCATCTTTCTTCATTTTTTCTATTTCTTCATTAGTTAATTTATTAGAAGCAACAATTTTGATGGTTTGTTCTTTTCCTGTTCCAAGGTCTTTTGCAGAAACATTAACTATTCCATTTGCATCAATATCAAAAGCCACTTCAATTTGTGGAACTCCTCTTTGAGCAGGGGGAATACCAACTAATTGGAATCTTCCAAGAGTTTTGTTTCCTGAAGCCATTTCTCTTTCTCCTTGCAAAACATGAATATCCACTGCTGGTTGATTATCTGAAGCAGTAGAAAAGATTTGACTTTTCTTTGTTGGTACAGTAGTGTTTCTTTGAATTAATGGAGTTCGTATTCCTCCAAGGGTTTCTATTCCAAGTGTTAAAGGAGTAACATCAAGTAAAAGAACATCTTTAACTTCTCCAGAAAGAACTCCTCCTTGAATTGCTGCACCCATTGCAACACATTCCATTGGGTCTACTCCGTGTTCAACTTTTTTGCCTACTTCTTTTTCAATGAATTTTTTAACACTAGGCATTCTTGTTGGTCCACCAACTAAAACAATTGTACTTATTTCTCCTGCAGTAAGTTTTGCATCAGCAAGCGCTTGATGAATAGGTTTATCGCATTTAGCAATTATTGGAGCTACTAATTCTTCAAGTTTTGCTCTATTAAGTTTCATTTGGATATGTTTTGGTCCTTCATTTGTAGCAGTAATATAAGGTAAGTTAATTTCAGTTTCAAGAGTAGTGGATAACTCAATTTTTGCTTTCTCTGCTGCTTCAGTTACTCTTTGCATTGCTGCTTTATCTTTTGAAAGGTCAAAGTTTTCATTTTTTTTGAATTCTTCAAGAATATATTTTGTAAGAACTTCATCCATGTCTCTTCCGCCAAGATTAGTATCTCCTGATGTACTTTTTACTTCAAAAACTCCTTCTTCATAATCCATTACAGTAACATCAAGTGTTCCTCCACCTAAATCAAAAACAAGAATTTTGAAGTTCTGGTTTTTTTTATCTAATCCGTACGCAAGTGATGCTGAAGTTGGTTCGTTTACTATTCTTTCAACTTTAAGTCCAGCAATTTCTCCTGCGTCTTTAGTTGCTTGTCTTTGAGCATCATCAAAGTAAGCAGGAACAGTAATTACTGCTTTTTCTACAGTATCGCCTAAAAAAGATTCAGCGTCCTTTTTGATTTTTTGAAGAACAAAAGCAGATAATTGTTGAGGAGTGTATTCTTTACCATTAGAAGAATATTTTTGATTAGTGCCCATTTTTCTTTTAAACCCAGAAAAAGTATTTTCAGGATTTGTTACGGCCTGTCTTCTTGCAGGTTCTCCAACAAGCATTTCACCATCTTTTGTAAACGCTACAATGCTTGGAAATGCTTTTCCATAAGCAGTATTTCCTTCTGCAGAAGGTATTATTTTTGGTTTTCCTCCTTCAAGAACAGCCGCAGCCGAATTCGAAGTTCCTAAATCAATTCCAATTATTTTTGCCATTTTTCATCACTCCTTCACCGTTTGCGTCCGGTGATAACGCGTGCACCTTTGGTAGCACTAATTTATTTTGTTCACTTTAACCTTTGCAGGTCTAAGAATTTTATCATTTAATACATATCCTTTCTGGAATTCCTCCAGAATATAATCATCTTTTTTATCTTTTTCATTTGCAGTCATCATACATTCATGAAAATTATGGTCGAATTTTTCTCCAACACTATTAATTGATTTAACTCCTTGTTTTTCAAAAATTTTGAGTAATTGAGTTTTGATTTTTTCAAATCCCTCAGTCATTTCAGGGTTATTGCTTTTTTTTGATTGATTTATCCCCTCAGAAATCGAGTCCACTAAAGGTAAAAATTCTTCAATCGTTCTTGCAGAAGCAAATTTAATAAACTCAATTCTTTCACGTTCATTTCTTTTTTGAAAGTTTTCAAATTCTGCTTGAATTCGTTGAAGTGATTCTTTATGTTCAGTAGATTTTTTTTCAAGATTTTTTAGTTCAGTATCTTGTTTAGAGTCTTTAGTTCCATGTTCCTTATTATGCAAAGAATTTTTAGAATCGTGTTTATTTTCATGTTTGTGTTCAAATTTCATAAAAATCACTAAAATTGCTTAAAAAGTTTAAACAATAACTAAATCTTTTAGTCAAAAGGTTTTTAAACGTTTCACTCAAGTTTTAATTTATGGTTGAACCTAAAAGAGCAACTTTCAAAATAGTTATTAAAAAAGTTGAGAAACCATTTTCTAATGAATCAATTGATGATTTTGAATGGTTATGTCAAAGTCTTGGTTTTTTTGAATTAATTGATAGGGAAAAAACTGCGTCGGGTATTTTTAAGGTAATTCTTGCTGCTTCTGAACGCGGTGTGGCTCTTACTTCTTCTGCTATTGCTGAACAGGTAAACATGAGTCGTGGTTCTGTTATTAATCATTTAAATAATTTGATTCGTTCGGGTTTAATCATTAAAGTGGGTAGGTATTATGAGCCTCGTTCTAAATCAATGCTTCGTACTATTGAAGAAATTCAAGAAGATGTTGATAGAATTTTTTCTAAAATGAAAAAAACTGCTGGTGAAATAGATTTTGAAATAGGTATTGCGCCTCCTTCAAATGAATAGCTAATTTTTTATACTATGCTTACTATTTTATTGCATGAACAAATCTAAAATCATTAATGAAAGCTCTGTTTTAATTAAAGATAAAGCAAAAGAAAAATTTGTTAGTGCTAAAAATGATTTACAACTCATTGCTTTTTGGATTGTTGAATTTTTTTTAACTTTGATTCTTGTTGGGGCAATTCTTTTGTATTTAGATGGTAGATTTAATACTATTGATTTTCCTTTTAATTTAATTATTTTTGCAGGAATTGGTTATGGTGTTCTTCATTTTTATCGTTATACTGAATCATTTAGAGAAGCAAGACAAATGAAACATAAGGGTACTTTCAAGTCTTTTGTTTTAGAATTCGTAATTTTTATTTTAATTATTGCTTCGACTTATATTTATCAAGATTCAACCATCAATATTTTTCCTTATCCTTTTAATTTTATAATATTTTTAATTTTACTTTCAATTCCGCTTTATTTTTATATTAAAGAAAAAAATTGATAAAAATAGTATTTTAGATAATGAATTACGCGAACCTATATGTGTCATTTTTGAATACCCCCAAATACAGATTAATATATTTCGTTTAAAATTAACACTTAACTTTTTATAAATACAACTTTTTTTAACTACATAAAGTAACTACTTAACAGTCACAAATTAAATTTATTTTTTTGAAAAGTTTTTAATTAGTCCAATTAATTTCTTCCAAATCAGTTCTGAATTTTTGATTAGTAAACGCATCTTTGATTTTTACTGTTCTATTATGCTTAAACATTAGGGTTCCAAGAAAAGCAATCATTGCAGCATTATCTACTGCAAGAAGAGTAGGGCAAACACGCATTTTTACTCCTCTTTCCTCACACATTTCACCAACCATTTTTTGCAAAGCCTTAGAAGCAGCAACTCCACCTACTAAAAGAACCTCTTTTTTTTCAGTGTGAGCAAGAGCTCGCTCCGTTACCTCAGTAAGCATTGCAAAACATGTGTGCATTAAAGAATAAGCCAAATCTTTTTCATCAACTTTACCGATTTTTTGCTTAGCACTTGTAAGTAACCCAGAAAAATGCAAATCCATGCCTTTCACAGAATAAGGTAATTCAATGTAATTTTTTGCTTCAAAATACATTTTATCTATTATTGGCCCCGCAGGAAAACCAAGACCACAGGCTCTACCAAAAGAATCAAGCAAATTACCCACGCCAATATCAAGAGTTTCACCATAAACCCTGTATTTTCCTGATTCAAAACCGATTATTTGAGAATTTCCCCCAGAAACATAAAGAATAAGTGGGTCATTACAATTACATATTTTTTTACCAATTTCAATATGAGCAACGCAATGGTTGGTTGCAACCAAAGGTTTATTATGTAGAAGTGAAAGATATCTTGCCATAACTGCTCCAGTGCTTAATGCTGGTCCCATTCCTGGTCCTGCACTATAAGCAATACAATCAATATCTTTCCAATCCATTTTTGCTTTTTCAAATGCATTTTTTAAAATTGAAGGAAATTTTTCACAATGGTGTTCTGCTAATTCTCGGGGAATCATTCCTCCCTTTTCTGTTGTAAAAGTATCTTTTTCATTAGCAAGCACATCGCCCTCAGAATTCATTATTCCGACTCCAGCAGTATGTGCAGTTGATTCAATACCTAAACAAATCATTCTAAAACTCTTTTAGTTTTTCTAAAACTTTATTAATTCTATTTTTGGTTATTTTTCCTTCTCTAATTACTTTTCCTTCTTCTAAATCATATATTGTACTTGGTTCTTGTTTTTCTAGTTTTCCCGTGTCAATAATTGGAATGTTTCCAAAGTAGTTTCTTATTTCTTCTGGACTAAATGCTGGTTCTTGCCCATGCAAATTTGCGGATGTTGCTGTAATTGGTTTCCCAAATTTTCTTGATAATTCCCTTGCAATTTCATTTTCAGATATTCTAAAAGCAATTGTTTTTTTGCTTAAAAAATCAGGGAGAATTTTTTTCTTTTTTGCAATAATTGTAAGTGGGCCTGGCATAAATGTTTCAATTAATACTCGAGCTTTTTCATTTAACTCTGCAATTTCTTCTATCATTTGTATTGAATCAACAATTAAAAGAACTGGCTTATCAAATGGTTCTTTTTTTAGTTGGTGTAATTCTTGAATTGCTTTTTCATTGAATGGGTCACAAGCTAATCCATAACTTGTTTCGGTTGGAAATGCAATGATTTTTCCTTCTTTTAATAATTTTACTCCTTCATCAGTATTCATTGGCTCACCATTACAAGCACTACTATTAAGTTGTAAAGCAAATGAGCAATAAAATTTGGCATTATTTTTTTGTGTTGATTATAAGATAGTGCAAGTACTGCTCCTAATACTATTGCTCCAATTATTTCTCCTGTAGAGTTATATCCAAAATGCAATAAACCAAATAGTACACTTGATATAATTACTCCTGTTCTTGGCACAAGAAAAGCTCTGAAGAACCATTCTTCAAGAAAAACTCTTACTACAAAAAGGTAGATTAGTATTAGTGGTGAAAGTGCGAGAAGTTGTTTTAGAACGGTTTCTACGCCTTGAAAATCATTTATTCCTAATGTAATTAATGTTATTGAAAGCAATATTGAGTAAATGAATAATGCTAAAAATATTTTCAAAGTAGTGTAAATATCAAGTAGTGGAGTTTTTGTTTCTAATCCAAATTCTTTTGGAGTTAATTTTTTCTTTTCAAAAAATATTATGTAGATAATTGGGATTAGTAGTAATACCGCATCTAAAAGTATATTTGATAAAAGAGCACTTATTGTAAAGCCCCCTTAAAATCATTTGAATTCTGTAAAGTTGCATTTTCCACAGTGGCGTCTTTTTTCATGGTCTGCCATGAATACTCCTGGGCCACATTTAGGACAAGTTTTTTTTCTTGTAACTTTACCGTCTTCAATTTTGTACTTTTCCCCTTTTTTAATATTAGGGTGTTTTTTATGGGGTTTTTTCCCTTTTGCGTCTTTTTTTCCTTTCATTACCATTTTAAATCACTCTTTCTTTTCTTTCCCTTCACCCTCACGGGTACTTTCAGCGGGACTTCCTTTGGTCGCAGCTTTTACTTCTTCTTTTTTTACTGGAGCTTCTTCTTTTACTTTTGCTGGAGCTTCTGTTTTATTTTCTGCTTTTGCTTCTTCTTTTTTTCCAAAGTTTCTTGCAAGAATATATTTTTCTTCTATTTTTTTCATTTGTTTTTCGTCTTTGTAGATTTTTGCTGTTCCCTTTAAATCTGATGTTCCGTATCTTGTTTCTAATACATCTATTACTGTTAATTTTTCATCAGAATTGATTAAAGCAATTATTTTTTGTTTTATTTCTTTTCTTGATGGAGTTTTTTGTGCTTCTTTTGCACTAAATTTTATTTCTGTTCTGTTAAGAACGGGATTTTCATTTTTTTTGTCTATGTTTACTATCATTTTTTTCACCTACTTAATCTTAATGCATATTTTCCTGCTTTTGTTATTCCCATTTTTTGAGCAATTTCTGAATTTTCCGCATTTAATATTACTGAGTATCCTCTCCAGAATGTTGTGAATGAATTTGAACCACAAACAGGGCATACGTCGCCACCTTCTTCAAGAACATATCTACAACTTCGGCATGCTTTGTCCTGTTTCATTTTTTCAACTCCTTTTTTTTATCCTTTTCTGTTGCTTTTTTAGTTGGTTTTTTTTCTATTTTTATCCAATCTGATTTTCCAAGTCCTTCTTGTCTCATTGTTAATCCTATTTTTGAACTTGAAATTGTTCCTTTGAGACTTACAGTAACTATTCTTGCTTTTACAACGTCTTTGGTGGTTAGTTTTCTTTTTGTTTCTTTTCCAACAAATCCTGGTAGTTTTGCATCGTAATTAATGTAATCATCCATTATTTGACTTACATGAATTAATCCTTCTAATGGCCCAGTTTTTATAAATGCTCCAAATTCAGTAACGTCGCTTATTTCTCCTTCTACGAGTTCATGTAACATTGGTTTGTACATTAGTACTTTAATGTCTGTTGCATAATATGCTGCTCCGTCTCCGGGAACTATTTTTCCGTCTCCTATTTTTTCTACTCCTGTTACGGTAACAACTACTCCCATATCTTCATCAAGAACTCCTTCATAAACTTTTTTTGCGTTTTCAAGTATTGTCTTTTTGAGGTTTGTTCCTATGTCTGCAGGAGGGATTCTTATTGTATCAGTTATAGTATAATTTTTGTACATTGTTTTTTCACCACCTAAATAAGCTCAAGCATTTTTTTTTGTCTTAAGTATAATACCTTTCCATTTAATTCTCTTACCTTATCTTTTAATTCTTTATCGTTTGTCGCAATTATTGCTTCTGGAGACATTTTTTTTAATGCTTCGTCTGCATTTCTTGCTTTTATTTCAATTATTTTTACTTTATTTTTTTCCATTAATTCCCTTGCTATATTTACTTCTTTTTTTAGTTTGTTTCCTTCTTTTGAAAGCCCTTCAAGTTCATTAATTACCTGTCTGGGAACAATGAATTCTACTTTGCCAAGCATTCTTTTTGATTCATGGAAAACATCTATTTTGAATCTTTCTATATTAAGAAGCATATTTGTATCCCAAGCAATTTTACTTGCTGATACCATATGCTCGTAACCTCCAACCATTTTGTTCTCTTTTACTTATTGCTACTTTTTGGTCTTTTTCAATTACACAATATGAACGTAATGCAAATTCAAATGAATTTTTTCCAGAACTTTTTATTGCTTGTCCAATAATTGTACTTGTTCCTATTGCAAGAACTACGTAATCGTTTATTTTAATGCTTTCTTCATTTTTTTCAAGTAGTCTTTCAATTGGGTGTACTTCTAATTTAATTAAATTTGTTGGTTTTGGTAGTACTCCTGGTTTTGCAATCATTTGTCCTCTTAATTCATCATTTTTTGTGAAGAATGGGTCAAGTGTTGTTCCTACTGCAATTAGTCCTCCAGCATGTGCTTCTTCTAGCATTCCATTTTCTACTCCTAAACTAACTACTTCGGTTTCTATTGGTTTTCCATTTTCGCCGGGAGTAATTTCTATTTTATCTCCAATTTTTAGTGTTCCACAAATAATGCTTCCACCAATTACTCCTCCTTTAATATTTTCTATTTTTGTTCCTGGTTTGTTAACATCAAAACTTCTTACAATGTACATTTTCATTAGTTTTTTCTTTTCTATTTTTGGAGTAACAATTTCTTTTTCAATTGCTTCTATTACTAAATCAATGTTAACCCCTTGGTTTGCAGAGATTGGGACTATTGGAGTATTTGTATAATTATATTTTTTTAAGAATGCAGTTATTTCATTATGGCTTTCTTTTGCTCTTTTCATGTCTACTAAGTCTATTTTGTTTTGTGCTACTACAATATTTTTTATTCCTGCTGAGCTTAATGCCATTAAATGTTCTGCTGTTCTTGGTTGTGGACATTTTTCATTTGCTGCAATTACAAGTACTGCTCCTTGCATTAATGCGGCTCCTGATAACATTGTAGCCATTAATGTTTCGTGTCCTGGAGCATCAACAAAAGAAACTTTTCTTATTGGAACTGCTTTTCCTGTTTCACATTTTCCTGTTGCATTGTAAGCTTCTGCTCCTTTTATTTTATCGCATTTGTAAAATGTTGCGTCAGCATAACCTAGTCTTATTGAAATTCCTTTTTTTAGTTCTTCACTATGAGTGTCAGCCCATTTTCCTGTTAATGTTTGAACTAATGAAGTTTTACCGTGGTCTACATGACCAATCATTCCAATATTGATTTCTGCTTGCTGTCCGAGTTTCTTTTTTGACATTGGTTTCACTTTTTGATTTTTCCTTTAATATCTTTTGCTGCTGATGCATCAATTTTTCCAACATTTTCAAGAGATTTTTCTACTGCTTTTTCAGTAACTGATTTTTTCTCATCTTTGTGTTCTGCGTTTTCTCCGCCTAAAAGTTCTTCTAATTTTACTTTTCCTTCTTTGGTTATTTTGAGGTTTACTTGTGCGGTTTCATCACTAATTTCGTTTCCTCTTTTTGAAACTTTTTGTCTTATTCCTTTTTTAATATTTTTTACTAAATATAATTTTTTTCTGTTTATTCCTTCAAAATCATGTTTCATTGGAAATCCTTGCTTGTCTGAACCTCCAGTTATTATTGCTTTGTAGCCATCAAGTCCAATTAAACCTAATTCTACTTCGTTTCCTATTTTTTTTCCTTTAAAAAAAGCATTATTTTCTATTGTTTTTGAATATGCTTTTTTTGTTTTTGGGTCTGACACTGATAGTTTCATTTAAAATTCCTCCAATTTTTTTTAAGCTTCATTCCTCATTTTTTTTATTTCTTTTATTAATTCAAGTTCATCTGTTGTAAAAGAATCGCTTATTGTATCTAATTGTAAAAAATCTCTTTGGGGAATAAAACTATATAGCTTATCTTTTTCAAACAAATCTTTTTCAACTACTGCGTCATCTATTGAAACAGCTACTTCCATTCCTTTGATTGCTTCTTCAACAGCTTTTCCTTCTGATTGTATTGCTTGAACTTTTCCAATTACTTCTCCATTTTTCATTATTTTTGTTCCTTTTTTGAGTTTTCCTTCAAGAATTCTAACTCCTACTATTGCTGGTTTGCTGTGTCTAAAAACCATTCCTACCATAACTAAAAATTTGGATGGCATTGTTAAAGTTGATAATTTTTTATTTTTCTCCAAGTCTTTTTCTTCTTTTACCCATTCTTCATAATCTTCAAGGATTTTGTAAACAACATTACTTTCAAATATTTTCACGTTTCTTTTTTTTGCTTCAATTTTTGCAGCTTCGCTAACCTTTGTGTGGAATGCAAAAATTACTCCTTTGTATTTATCTTTTTCTGCTACTGATTCTATT
This sequence comes from uncultured archaeon, assembly GCA_964531875.1. Lineage (GTDB taxonomy): Archaea > Iainarchaeota > Iainarchaeia > Iainarchaeales > Iainarchaeaceae > UBA493. The sequence goes on from CAZHFT010000001.1 coordinate 15,280, forward strand.
TCAAGAACATCTTTTCTTGGAATTTCTCCAATGTCTGCTTTTTTTACTTTAATTCCTTTGTCTTCTAAAAGTTTTATTATTGCTTCAAGACTTCCAAGAGTATTACTTCTTACTATTGGGCCTATTGCATCGGATTCAATTTTTATGTTATGAATTTCGTCATTAATTTCTTTTTCATTTTCTTCTGAACAATGTCTTAGTGGAGAACCACTTATTGCATCATCAAGATTTGGTGCAGAAATTTTTACTCCTGCTGCAGCGTGAATTTCTTTAATGTTATTAAATTTTTCATTTGGGTTTCCTTCGCCTACTGGTTTTGGTTCTAATAATGCTCGAATTTTGGTTTTAATGATTCCATTTTTTCCGCCTAAAATAATTTCTTCGCCTACTGTAAGCATTCCGTCATAAAGAATAACATCAATTGTTTTACCTAATCCTCTTTCTTCATTTACTTCAAGTACTGTACCTTTACAAGTTCCTTTGTCATTTACTATTAGCTTTTTATCCAAGTATTTTTTTGAAATTGCTGATAAGAACATTAGTAGTTCTGGGATTCCAATGTCTTTTTTTGCTGATGTGGGAATAATAGTTACTTCTTTTGTAAAATCTGTTATTCTATCAAATCTTTCGCTTGCAAATCCTTGTTCATGTAATTGTCCAACTAATTCGTAAATTTTAATATCAAGTTGTTCTAAAACATCTTCTCTTTGTGTTTTTAAGTTTTCTGAAATACTTCCTTTTTCTACTACCCATCCTTGTAATGTATCAACTTTGTTTGCTACAACAATAAATGGACACTTGCAAGTTTTGAGTATGTCAATTGCTTCTAATGTTTGATTTTGTAATCCTTTGTGAATATCTACTACTACAACTGCTAAATCAGCTATACTTCCGCCTCTTTTTCTTAGAGTAGTAAATGCTTCGTGTCCAGGAGTATCAATGAAAAGTAATCCTGGAATGTTTAAATTGAACTTAAATTTTTCAAGTAATTTTCCCGCTTGTTTTTGAATGATTTTTATTGGAACTTCTGTTGCTCCAATGTGTTGAGTAATTCCGCCTGCTTCTTTTTCTGCAATATTTGTTCCTCTAATTGAATCAAGAATTTTTGTTTTTCCTGCATCAACATGTCCAAGTACTGTAATAATTGGTTTTCGTAACGAAACATTTTCAGCGTTGTTTTCTTCATTCATTAAAATCACTTATATTATTCTAATCCTGTTGAACCAAATCCACCTTCTCCTCGAGTAGTTTCATCTAGTTCTTTTACTTCTTCAATTTCGGGTTCTTCAATTTTGTTAAATACCACTTGGCAAATTTTTTTACCCTTTTCAATTAAGTATTCTTTTTCGCCTAAATTTGCGATTATTACTTTTATTTCGCCTCTGTATCCTGCGTCAATTGTTCCGGGAGTATTAAGTAAAGTAAGCCCGTGATTTATTGCGAGTCCACTTTTTGGTCTTATTTGTGCTTCGAATCCTTTTTCAAAAGAAATACTTATTCCTGTTCTAACAAGTGCTCTTTGCATTGGTTTTAGATTAATTTCTTCTATGCTGTAGAGGTCAAATCCTGCGTCGCCTTCATGTGCTATTTTTGGCACTTTTGCTTCTTCCACAAGTTTTTTGACCTTTACTTTCAAATTAATCTAACTCCCGTTATTTTTTTTCTCTTTCTGAATAAATTACATCAGTTAACAATCTTGGATAACTGAATAATTCATCTTTATTGAAAAATCTCCAAATTTCTTTTTCTGCAGTTGCTTTACTGTCTGAAGCATGAATTATTGTGTTTTGAAGGCTTAGTGAAAAGTCTCCTCTTATTGTTCCGGGTAATGCTTCTGTTCCTTCTGTTACTCCAGCCATTTTTCTAACAACTTCAATTGCTTTTCGTCCTTGTAAAACAAGTAAAATACTTGGAGCTTTTTGCATGAAAGCTTTTATCTCTGGAAAAAATGGTTTTTTTGCTAAATGCGAATAATGTTCTTCTAATTTTGCATCAGAAAGATGATCCATTTTCATTCCAATTAGTTGAATTCCTTTTCTTTCAAATCTATTTAGTACTTCTCCAATCATTCCTCTGTTTACTGCATCAGGTTTTATTATTACGAGTGTTTTTTCCATTTCGCTTGCCATTTTAAATCACTCCTTTTTTTTCCCTCTTAGTTTTATTTCTTTATTTTTATGATAACTATTTGTCCATTTTGTTTTTCCAGGAGTTCTTTTTAGTTTAAGAAAATTTTTTTCAGATTTTTGATTCTTAAACCAATATGTAGTTCCGTCTTTTTTGACGTACATGTGTCCTGTTCCTTTAGGAATTTCTTCTCCGCTAAAATAATCAGTAGGCATCTTTGAATTTCCCCCTATTTAGCACGTATTTCTTTCGCTTCTCTTTCAGTAGAAAGCAAAATAACTACGTCTCCTTTTTTTATATTTCCTTTAATATTTCTTCTTTTTACTCTGCCTTGTTCGTGTCCATCAAGAATTTTACAAAGAACCTGTACTATTTCTCCATTAACTCCAGTTCTTCCCATGATTTGAACGACTTCAGCGGGTGTTCCTTTTTCCATTCTTAGTCACATTCCTTTATTTAGCTAGTCCTTGAAGTTTTTTTACTAAATCTTCTAATTCTTTTTTAGTGTCTCCTGCATCAATTATTGCGATTGCAGCAGTTCCTATTGGAATTCCAACAAGAGCACCTAACTCTTTTTTTGTAGCAATGTAACTAACAGGGATATTTTTTTCTTTACAAATTATTGGTAAGTGCATTACTATTTCTGGTGGAGAAACATCTTCAGCAATAACAATTAATTTTGCTGTTCCTCTTTCTGCACCTTTAGTAGCTTCGTTAGCACCTATTCTAATTTTTCCTGTTTTTCGTGCTTTTTCAAGAATTATTGCCTGTTTTTTTTTGAGTTCTTCAGGTACACTGAACTTAATATAATCCGCCATAACTTACACCTCCTTATCCCTAAAAATAGGGAATCATCGTCATCGGCAAAAAAAGTATAATTTTACTAATAAAAAGAATCCCCCCGAAAGGCTTTAAAAAGTACTTATTTCACTAAAAAATTCTTTTTTTTTCAAAATTTTTGAGCTTGTTTAGTAATAAAATTATATAGTTTGGCGTTTATTAATTTTGTATGGATAATAAATTATTTTTTGCATTTTTTTTGGTTTTTTTGTTTGTTGGTTTTGGTTTTGCAAGCACTACGCCTAATGTTTTGTATGATTGGAGTTGGAGTGGTGTTAGTGTTGATGCGTGTGAGGGTTCTAATGAAAAAGTTATTTTTTGTGATGCTACTCAATTTAGTATTTCTTTGTTAAAAAAGTTGAATTCTGTTTCTGCTGGTTCTTCTTTTGAATTTGATGCTTTTTTGATGGGTGATGGTTTTAGTCAAGATTTTAGAGAGGATTTTGATCATTATTATTCTAATATTTCTTTTTTTGATTCTCCTTTTTTTTATATTAATGAAACTGATGGTTTAAGGCATTATTTTACCAGTTCTGATTTGTTTGTTTTTAAGTTAAATGGGGAATCTTGGGTTGATGGGGTTAAATTGGTTCCTGGGGAGTATAGGGTCAGTGTGGATGTTCCTATTGATTTTAATCCTGGTGTTCTTGGTGTTGAGTCAGTAGTTGTTGATTTTGAGTTTTTGTCTTCTCCCGAGGAAGAAAGTGCTTTGTTGTTTTTGCCTTTTGATGGGGAGATTGGTTTTTTTAATGGAGATAAAGATAGGGTTGGTTATGGAGTAGTTTTTTCTTCTGGTGGCGAAATTGCTTTGAATGATAAGGTTATTTTTGATAGTACTGTTAGTGGGGGTGTTGTTGAAGTTAGTGATTTTGTTTTTGTTGATGATTTTGTTGAGTTGAATGATTTTTATAAGAAAAAGCAGTTGTTGAAGATTGTTGATAATGAAGGCGATTTTTCTTTTGAGTTTTCTTCTTCTGTTCCTACTCCTGTTTTTTTAGAAGTAAATAAAGTGTCTGATGAAAAAGAGTTTAGTGTTTTTTATAATATTTTTAGTGCGTCTGGTGCAACTGTTAATTTGGACAGGGATTATTTTTTGGTTTGGGATTCTGCTTTAGAAAAGTGTGCTGATTTGTCTGGAGCAAATATGACCGATAAGTTCATTGATTTTTTTGATAGGTTTGCTGAAGGGGAAGGATTGGATAGGGGTAATGTTTTTGCTGTTGATTGGGCGGATTCTTCTGCTGATGGAAAGGTTGTTGTCGAATCGGTTGTTTATCGTAATGGCGAGCAGGATAAGTTTTATTTGAATTTGTTTGATTTGGAGGAGGGGGTTTCTTCTGTTTTTTATTCTCCTTTTGATTTGGGGGAAAAGATTTTTTTGAGTGGTTCTGGAAATGAGTTAGTTGATTCTAAGTCTAAGAGTCTTTTTGATTTGATTAAGTTGGTGGAGCGGGGTTTTGTTGAGGTTGTTGTTGAGGATAATGTTACGGTTTTTCAGTGGAATGAGGTTGCGTTAAGAAATTTATTGAGTGATAAAAGAGATGATTTTGAAGCTGAGTGTATTCCTGTTCCTGAACAAAACCAACCTGATGTTAATGGCAGTTACTTTCCTTATTATGTTCTTACACAAGATGATTTGATTCCTTCTTCCCTTGCGACAAATCTTCCTGAATTTGATGTTGACGACCTTGTTGATTTTGAGCTTGTTTATTCTTCTGAAAATGATGTGACAGTTACTGGGGCTTATTTGCTTGATGCTAAGGGCAAGGTTAAAGCGATTGGTGATGCGAATGCTCAGCTTGCATTTTTATTGAATTCTGCTTCTGCAGAATCTTCTGAATCAAGTTCGTCTTCTGAGAAAGGATTTTTTTCAGGAATCCTTAATTTTTTCAGGAATATATTTACTGCTATTTCTAATTTTTTTAGTAATTTGTTTTCAGGGGGAAGTGAACCAAGTGTTAATGCAGTTGATTTGGAAGTAACTTCTTCTGGAAATGGGATTTATGTTTTGTTTGAAGATGGTTCTTTAAAAGTTGCTGGTGAAGCCCAGGTATTAAACTCCGAGGTCATTAAAGACGCGGTTGATTTGGAGTTAATTATTCAAAAGGACACAGTAGTTGGGTATCGCGTTTTGGATAAAGAAGGAATTTTAAGGGGAGTTATGGGAAAGTCACAGGTAGCCACAGAGGATTTTGGTACTTCTTCTTTTGAGTACGCTGTTGATTTTGAATCTTCTGTTTCTGGGTTTTTTGTTCTTTTCTCAGGGGGAACAATTAAACAAATTGGTGGTTCTCCGATAAGTGTAGCAGTCAAGGGAAAAGCAGTAGACCTAGAGTTTTTTGAGGGTGAAATGTATGTGTTAGATTCTTTTGGTAACATTCAGGGGGTTGATGGTGCGCCTCCAATTGCAGGCCAATTAATCCACATTTTTGATTCAAAAAAAGCAAAAGCATTGGAGTTTGTTGGATTAAATGAAGTTTCTGCAGAAGAAGATATTGAAGTTTCAATTGCGACTTTAAAAGATAGTTATATGGTTGGGGAAGTAATAGGATTAACAGACCCTCCTGAGCAGGAAATTACTGATGCTGAACAAGTTTTTTATGGGAGTGGTTTGGTTTTATCAACTACTAATTTTGAAACTCCGCAGCAAAATGAGGGGTATATTGTTAAACTTAAAGATAAATCTATAATTGAGAAAAAAGTTGAGTTAGATGCTCAAGGTAATATTAGTAAAAGTAGTATTTCTGCTAATCTTGATATTCATGAGCAAAATCTTTTAGATGAACATTCTGCTTTTAAGTATAAAATGAATCAAGTTTTGAGTAAGGGGCTGAAAAAAACAGGGTCTGTAGTGGTAAAAAGAGAGTATATTAAAGTGTTCAATGGTTTTGCACTTGATATTGATGATGCGACTGCATTGGAACTAAAGTTACTTGACGAAGTTGAGGAAATTTACCCTAATTATGCTGTTGAAGCTGTTTTGATGGATTCAGTTCCACAAATTCAAGGTGGAGTTTCAGCAGGGCAATTAGGTGCTAATGGAGATAATTGTACTGTTAGTGGCGAGGAATGTTTGACTGGGGAAGGAGTTACAATTGCGATAATTGATACTGGGATTGATTATACTCATCCTGATTTGGGAGGGTGTTTTGGTGCAGGTTGTAAAATTATTGGAGGTTACGACTTTGTTAATGATGATGCTGATCCAATGGACGACCATGGACACGGAACGCATTGTGCAGGAATTGCGGCGGGAAATGGTGTGCTGAAAGGAGTTGCTCCTGAGGCTAAAATATATGCTTATAAAGTCCTTGACAACGGCGGTTCTGGAAATTGGGATGAGATAATTGCGGCAATCGAAAGAGCAGTTGACCCAAATCAAGATGGGGATTTTACCGACCATGTAGATATTATTAGTTTGAGTTTAGGAGGGGCAGGAAATTCTGATGACGCAATTAGTATTGCAGTAGATAATGCTGTTGATGCCGGCGTTGTTGCAGTTATTGCTGCTGGAAATAGCGGCTCTAATGAACGGACTATCGGTAGCCCTGGAACTGCGAGGAAAGCGATAACCGTAGGAGCAATAGATGGCGCCGATTATATGGCGAATTTTAGCTCAAGGGGTCCTGTGGTCTGGATTAATACAATAGGAATTGAAAAAGCGATTATAAAACCAGACATTGTTGCTCCTGGATTTGAAATCTGTTCTGCTCAGTGGGAGGATGCATGGATTGATACTGAATGCATTGACAGTGAACACACTGCGATTTCCGGAACATCCATGGCAACTCCTCATGTTGCAGGAGCAGTTGCTTTAATTAAGCAGAAAAATTCTGATTGGAGTCCTGCAGAGATTAAATCTGTTTTAATGGGAACTGCTGAAGATATTGGTTATGAAGTTATTACTCAGGGGGCAGGGAAAGTCAATGTTCCAGATACTTTAAGAGTAAATCAAAAGCCGTTAATTGCAGAATTAAATGTTGAGAATTATGCGGTTTCAGGTATTATTAATATTAGTGGAATTGCTAAAGGCGAAGCGTTTGAAAAATTTGATGTTTACTATTCAAAGAAAGATGAAACAGAAGAAAAGTGGGAATTAATTTGTTCAGGAACAAGCCAAGTTGATACTGGGGTTTTATGTCGTGGGTTTGATACTTCGATACTTGAACAAGGGGAATATATGCTTAAATTAAGTGTTAATGGAAATCAATTTTCAACATCTACTTATGGACTTGTTAGATTTAATAATTTTGAAATAATTTCTGTTGGAAAAAACCAAGGGTATCTAAATGGCTATACTGATATTTTAGGTGAAATTAAATTAAAGGAATATGACGCATATAAAATTATTTTTGATAATCCTGAGCAGGAAGAACAGGAATTATGTTTTGTAAATGGGAAAGCAACTACTGAAATTCTTTGTTCTTTTGATTTTAGCCAGTTGTCTGATGGAAAATATTATTTGAAACTTTTAATATCAAAAGAAGGGGTTTGGGTGGGCAGTGAAACAATTCCGATTGCCGTGATACAAAATTTAATGGATGGTTGGCCTGTGCATAATTCTTGTAATGGGAGTAATGTACTTTCACCTATAAAAATTGATGGAGTGCCTAAAATTTTTAGTGCTGATCCACGTGAATGTTATCCTGGGTGGTCACTTGGTGGAAAAATTATTTCTTATGATAATTTCACAAATAAAACTGTGCTTTATGAACTTTTTAAAGATGGACAGAACATTACAAATACAAATCATATGTCGGGTCGCCTAATTTCTACATTAGATCAAAAACTTGCTCTTTCTTCACTCTCTAAATATATTGGAGTTGTTGATGATAGTGGGAATTTTGTTGATAACTGGCCATATGAAATTGATGACTTTGAAGGTATTTACGAGGGGGCTGTTGGTTCGTTTATTATAAGTGAAAATAATCTTTTCAGTGTGAGAGTAATAAGTACAAACCAGTTGTTTGATGGATTAAGTTTGTATAAATTTGATAAAAAAGGGAATTTATTGTATAATGTTCCTATTGAAAAAGAAGAAGGTTTTGAAGAATGGGCGATTTCTTCTGCAGGGGGAATTTTGATTGAAGACGATGGAAAGGAGTATATTGGTTTGATGGTAGCTTTATTCAATAATTGGGGTGATTTAAATGGGAAGCTGTTCTTTGATATTTATTCTGTTTCTGATGGAAAAAGAATTAAAAGATCTCTTCTTCATGATGGCTTGGATAAAAAAATAAATTATCAAGGGTTTTCTTTTACTTCAGGGGATTTGGATGGTGATGGCAGTGACGAAATTGCTGTGGGTTACATGGTTTTGGATTTGGATAAATTTAATGAAGATAGATATAATCTTGATGCCTATGAAAGCCATTTGAAAATTTTGGATTCAACTGGCAATATTCTTTCTGATATTTATAACATAAAGGGGTACTTCCTCAACAAGATTCGTATTGGACGTTTAAACACCAAAAATCCAGTTATTATATTTCATTTAGAGGATACTTGGCCTACTACTTATGACGGTCAAAGAATTGTCGGAGTAAATCTTCAAGGAGACATTTTAGTCGATATTAATTTAGAAGATCATACTCATTTAGTAGAAGGATTGAGTATTGGCGATGTTACAGGAGACTCAAAACAAGATATCGTTATTGCATATCGTCCTCGGTGGTGGATGGAGAATCCCTCTGGAATTCTTATTTATGACGGAAAGGGAAATTTAGAAAAAGAAATTTTAATCCCGACTTTCGGAACTGCAGAACAACTAGGATGGGGAAACGATCCTTTATTGACTGATTTTGATTTAGATGGGAAAGTTGACATTATTTTAAAAACTCTCCACCTTCAAAAAAACACTAGTGACACTTGGCAATCTAATATTTTTGTTTTTGAAACAAATACTCCTTATGATTCTTCGACGATGGAATGGCCAATGTTTCAACATGATCCTCAGTATACTGGGCGTTACACAAAACCATTACCTCAATCAAAAATAGTAAACAACGCTGAGGAGGATGTTTCAGGTTTGCTGAGTTTTAAATTACTGAAGCTTGATGGGGGCAGTTGGAATGATTATACTACAGTTCATGAACAACAGGTCACTATTCCTGCAAATGATTTAATTAAGTTAGATGTTGGAAATAGTGAATTTCCCGGTTTTAATAATCTCGGTGTGAAAGTGAATGAACCTGGCGAGTACAAGGTTGTTGTTTCTTTCACCGTCAATGGAGCAGATTATGAAAGTGAGTGGGAGTTTTCAGTAGAGAAAGCGCTGATTGCTGTTTGTGGGAATAGCATTTGTGAGGAAGGTGAGACTCCTGAGAATTGTGTGGAGGATTGTGGTGTTCCTCTTAGAGAAAACAAAAAAGACATGAGCAAGTATTCAGAAAAAGAGGCTTTCCTGATTTCCGATAAGGATTGGAGAAGCGTTCTTTCTCTTGTGCCTGTTACTACTTGGACAACTAGAGAGGGCGAAATTGAAAAATATCCTTCTCTAGTGTTCCATGAAGAAGATGCTGAAGACCGAGTTTTGACTTTGGATAAACAATTACTTTTGAATGATGTAAGAATGACTTTTCGTTATATTAGTCCTCTTATTTTTGAGGAAAGACCTAATAGTAAAAGTTTTGAATATTCTTTTGATGTTCCTGAGAGAGCTTGGGAATATATGAATAATTCTGATGTTCATGGTTCTACTAACGGAATTCTAATAAAATTTAAGATTAAAACAGAAACCGAATTCTATGGTGATATGAATCCTTTTATTGCTGCTTTTAAGGAACACTTAATTTTAAATGGGTGCCCTGTTTCTGTTCCTGGTTCAGGTGCTGGTTATGGGTTTAAGGGAGATGTGCTTGATTTAACTCTATATATTACTTTTGACTATAGCGATGTAGAGTTATTTGAATTTGGAAATTTAATGACTTTAGAAGAGTTTGATGATGAACATTATTTGATTGAAGAATTGAAAATTTACCCTGAACCATATTATATGAATAATATTGGAGAGGGATTTGAAAATCTCACAGTTAGAGTAGGGGACGAGTGTAATAATGATTGGGTAGAGTTTTGTATTACTGATGTTCAATTTGATAAGCAAACGGTTTTGCCAGGAGAAGAATTTAGTTATACTTATTCAATTCAAAATATAACAAGTTCAACTATTGATTTATTGTCTGAAAATCAAGATTTTGAAATATATGTGTTTGAACCTTTGGACAATTTAAAAGTTGGGAATATTAGTTTTCCAAGTAGGATAGTTGAGCCAGGTGAAACAACTTCAGTTACAATTAATACCTTGTATAATGCTTCTTTAGATTATTCCTTTGATGCTGATTCAGTTTTTCATTTTTTACGACAATATTCTCCTGAGGAATTAACTATAGTGGGAGAAACAACCCCTGATTTTGATAATCTTATTATTTCTCCTAGTGGAGCTGATTTGAGTGAAGGTGTAGTTCAAATAATTGATTCCGCTGATTATTTCTCGTTTTGGTTATCTTTTGAAGACATTGTTTTTGTTCATAGTGAAAACTATAAAGATGCCTTAGTGGCATCAACGTTTGCATCATCTTTAAATGCACCGCTGGTTTTTTTGGATGAATCCAATATGGCTAATTATTATA
>CAZHFT010000002.1:0-17959 GCA_964531875.1 uncultured archaeon
GTTCATTTACTTTACCTCTTTTTTAGGAAGTTCTATTTTTTTATCTAAATTATTTTTAATTGGATTTTTTTTCTTTTTAAAAATTGAAAAAAGTTTACTAAAAAAGCCACCTAAAAACGGTTTCTTTTTTCCCTCATCAATTTGAATAGAAAGTCCTGCAAGTTTTGCAGCAGCTTTTTGAATCGCAATAGAAGAAGGTGCGCCAGGTTCACGAACCATTACAGGCAATACTTTTTCTTGCATGAAACTTTTTCTTATCTCGTCATCAAAAGGAATAGAAGAAAGAACAGGTAATTCGAGCATTTTCATTACGTCGTTTTTATTTACTTCTCCTTTTTCAAATCTAACAAAATTAATTATTATTCCAATTACTTTACTCCCGAGTCTTTGAGAAGTAATTTTTGCCTTTAAAACATCTGCAATACTTGGACTAGTAGGCATTGTAATTAACAAAACTTCATCAGAAGCAGATAACGCAGCTAAAACATTTTTTTCAATTCCCGCTGCACAATCAAGCAAAATAAAATCGAACTGATTTTTTATTGAATCAATCACTGATTGTAACCTTTCAGAATCAACCCGTCTATAATTTTCAAGACTTAATCCAGAAGGAATAAACTTTATTCCTGCAGGGCCATCATAAATAGAATCTTGAATATTTGCTTCGCCAAGAAGAACATCATGCAAAGTAATTGGCGAATTTTGCATATTAAGTAAAAGAGAAAGATTTGCCATTGCAATATCCGCATCAATCAAACAAACTTTTAAATTTCGTTTAGCAAGAGCAATCCCCAGATTAGCAGTAATAGTGGTCTTTCCAACCCCTCCTTTTCCAGAAACTAAAGAAATTACTCTACCCATAAAAAAACCTTTTTTAGTAATAAAAATAAAGCAACTTATGAATTAAAAAACTACTCCTTAAATAAAAAATCAATTAAACGCCCTATTTGTTAAAAACGCATCAATTTCATTAGCAAGAGACTTAAGTTCTACTACTGAAAGATCAGAAGATGCTTTAACAATATATAAATTATCATTACAGGGAAAAATCATGCTCCAAGAATTATTAGACTTAATCAAAACAGTTTCACTCTTTGGGTGTTCAGAACGCACATAATTAAACATTGCTGCGCCAGAAACAGACCTAGAAACAGAATCTCCATTAGTTGAAGAAATAACAGTTCCTCCATTTAAAGTTGCAACAATAATTTCATCAACTAAATGCTTCTTTTTTAAAACTTCAAGAAATTCAGTGACATCACTAGTATCAGTATTAAATTCATGTTTATCTAAATAATCTTCAAAAAGTCTAAGTTGACCAATAGGTTTTACTGTATCATCTAAATCAAGAATTTTTGCAGCAAAAAATCGCATAACGTTTTTTATTCCTTTTAACATTTTTTTTAAGCACCTAATTTACTTAAACCAAGTTTCTTGAAAACATCGTCTTTGGTTTCTTTACTTTTAACAACTTTAGTAAGTACACTTTGCGCAAACTTTTCAGAAAAAACTCTCGGAATCAAACGAGAAATTTCTTTTTCTGAAACAACACCTTCAACTTTTGCTTTATCATGAAACGCAGTTACTAAATCCGCTTGTTGATTACTAAGCGAAACAATATCGCCTATTAGGTATTCTCCTGCAAAAGAATTAAAAACATGAGGAAGAGCAGAATCTCCAAAAACAGTAATTCCAAATAAACTATACTCATAAAATGCTGCAGTTAAAACTCCGCCTTTAAAAATCAAAACTCCTTCTTCAAGTCCTTTAACTCCTTCAAGAGTAGCAACAATATATCCAGAAAACTTTTTCTTAAATAATCCGATAATTAATCGAGTTACATCAATTTCTTTCAAATTTACTCCTCGACTAATTACTTCACCAATGGGCAAATTCATCTTCTTGCCCCCTTTAAAATTACTAAATGGTCAGCAGTATTTTTAAGCGCTGCAGCACTCATTTCTTCACACAACATCACAATAGTTTCTTTTCCAGCTCGTTTTGCTTTAATCAAAGCAGGCAAAAAATCAGAATCCCTAGTAACAAAAACTATTGAATCGATTTCAGAATTATACACTGCTTCAACTGAATCAGCAACCATTGAAACGTCAATGTCTCCAACAGTAATAATTGCTTCAAAACCCTGATTAACAATGGCTTCAAGTAATTTATCTGAAGCAAATTGATTAACAAACACCTTACCAATTTTAACCTTACCAAACTTTTTCAAATTTTTACGAATATCACTAAGATTAACTCCTAATTCTTTTCTCAAAATATTAGGCCCATCAACAAAAACCGCAAGATTTCGCTCATTTTTTTGTTTAAAAACTTTAACAAACGTACTTTTCATTGATTCAAACACAAAACCACCAACTAGGCTAAAATCAATATAATATAGGTTATTTTATTTATAAACTAAGTGTGTTATAACCATAAAAAACAAGAAAATTAGGGAAAATGATTTAAATAGAACTAACGATATTTTCTTAGTGATTACACATGGTTGAAGGCGAAAAAAAATTTACAAGTGCTGGTTCATTAAAACCAGGGTCATACGTACTTATTGAGGACGAACCTTGTCAAGTTAAAAGCGTGGAAAAATCAAAACCAGGAAAACACGGCGCATCAAAAGTAAGAGTGACTGCAATGGGCGTTTTTAAAGAAACAAAAAAGAACCTATTAAAACCAACTGATGCAAGTGTTAATGTTCCTATAATTCTAAAAGCAAGTGCACAAGTAGTTGCAATGATGGGCCCACTAGTTCAAATGATGGACATGACAAGTTACGAAACATTTGATGTTGAAAAACCAAAAGATGTAGCTAACCTTACAAGCGGAATAGAAGTTGAATATATCCGATGGGGAAGTAGCATTAAAATAGTAAGAAAAAAATCAAATTAGTTTTTATGAAATTAATTCTTATTCCTTCATCACAAGGAAGCCTTGATAAAAATTTAGGGTGTGAAACTGCACCTGAACTTCTTTGCAAAAATAAGGAAACTGAAAAAGTAAATGTTGTTCCTTCAAACCTTGAAGAAACAGATAAAGCGATTTATTCCAAAGCAAAAGAAGTAATTCAACAAAACCCTATTTTTGTTGGAGGCGACCACTCAATAACATACTCTTTATTCAAAGCATTTTCAGAAGAATTTTCAAATGCTTCTTTGATTATTTTTGACGCACACGCAGATGCTGATGTTTTCTTCAAACCAGTTTCACACCAAGACCTCAATAGAGCAGTTATTGAAGAAAAAATAATTGAAAAAGAAAGACTAATGATAATTGGATTAAGAAAAGTTTTCGATGTAGAAAAACCATTCCTTAAGAAACACAAAATACCAATTATAAGTGCTGAAGAAATTCATAAGGATTTCAACGGAGCAAAGGAAAAACTTTCTGAATTTTTGGAAAACCAAAAAAACATTTACCTATCAATTGACATTGATGCACTTGACCCAAGTATTGCACTAGGCACTGGTTACCTTGAAAAAAATGGTTTAACTAAAAAAGAGTTTTTTGAATTACTTGAAATGATTCTTGAAACAAAAAAAGTAAAGGCAAGTGATTTAGTAGAAATTAATCCAAAACTTGACAAAGAAAATAAAACAATTAACTTAGGAAAAGAAATACTTAGAAAACTAACCCCTTGATTTTGACTTATCCTTTAATTGTCTTAAAAACTCACGATGATCAGGATAAGTAGAAAGTGCTTCTATAAGCAACATTCTAACTTCCGAATTTTGAGTAAGCTCAAATTGAATATGCTTTTCTTCTGCAGACGCATTAAGTATTGCTTGTAATTTATTTGCAAATTTCATCTCGGGAATATGTAATTTACCAGCTGATTCGAATCTTTTAGTTATTGCCCAAACACTAGGGTCCACCGTATTTGATTTAAATCTTTTTCTTCGTTTAGCTAGACCCCTTTCCCCAGCAATCTTCGTTCTATGGTCTTCTCCAATTCGATGCTTTCTTGAATGATTTCTTGCTCTAGCTCCACCCATTCACTTCGCCTTCAAAATCTTTGCTTTTCCGCCACAATACTTTTCAATATTTTTAAGAATCTGCTTCATTGCTTTCTCAATGTATTCCTGAGAAGTATTTTTGTTTCCCTGCACATACAAAAAAACATTCTTGGTTTCATTCGTGACCTTTGTGTGTTCTCCTTGCTTAACATCCAAACGGCAGAGAACAACTTTGTCGTCTTTGAAAACGTATTCTTTTGAATCAATTTTCATTTTTTCAGTTTTACCCAAAGGAACATAAAATTCATTTCCATTAGCAAAAGTAACTTCAATATTTCCAGTTATTTTATCCAAATCATGTGCTCCAACAATTAAACCTTTTTTAATTGAAACAAGATTATAAGAATCAACAACAGTATTAATTTGGGGAATCTTTCCTGATTTTTTAGCCAAGTCAACAAGATTTTTTACTGCGTGTGTATCTTGTTTAATTCCTATTTCTTTGTACAAATCAATGTAACCTTGAATTACTTTTTGTTCCTCAACAGAATCCAAATCAATATTTTTTACAACTTCTTTTTTTAATTTTTCAAGCCCCTCATGTTTCTTTTTTATTTTCACATTTTCAATTATCGCACAGGCAAGATTCAAACCAAGTGCTTTTAATTTAGGGTTGATTTTTACACTAATTTTTTTATGTTCCTTTTTTTCTTCTATTTCTTCTTTTGGTAAATCTATTTTTTCGAACAAAATCTTTTTTTCGCCAAGAGAACCTTCTTTTAAAAGATTAAACTTAATTTCGTTTACTGAAGAAACAAGTTCAAAATTTAATTGCTTAGAAATAGCTTTACTTGTATCAGGCAAAAACGGGGAAAGCAAAACCGAAATAACTCTAATTGAATCAAGAACCGAATAAATAACTGTTTCTAATTCTTTTCCTTCAAGATTCCAAGGGGCTTTATCATTAACATATTTATTACAAACAGAAACAAAAGAAAAAATTTCTGCTAAAGCATTATGAACTTCTAATTTTTCCATAAACGAATCGATTTTTTCAAAATCAAGTTGCTTACTTAATTCAGACTCAGTTTTTGCAGAAGGGATTTTTCCGCCTAACTTTTTTTCAGAAAGAGAAATAACTCTATTTAACAAATTACCCAAATCATTAGCTAATTCAGTATTGTGTCTTTTTACTAATGCAATTTCAGAAAACTCTCCATCACTTCCAAAAGGAATCTCTCTAAGTAAAAAATATCTTAAAGAATCTGTTGAATATTTTTGAGCCAATTTTACAGGATCAACTATTATTCCCCTTGCTTTACTTAGTTTTTCTCCATTAAGATTTATGAACCCGTGAACAATAACTTTAGGAAGAGGTATATCAAGAGCAAGAAGTATTGCCTTCCAAATAACGTTGTGGTGCCAAATTATGTCCGATCCTATAACGTGTGTTGCTGGCCAAAAATCATTAAACTTTTTATTAGGGTAATCAAGAACAGTTAAATAATTTATTAACGCATCAATCCACACAGTAGTAGTAAGATTGTTATCAAAAGGAAAAGGAATTCCCCAAGAAACTTGTTCTCTTGTCGCACTCAAATCTTTTAATGGTTCATTTAATCGATTCAAAAGTTCATTTCTTTTTTTCTCAGGCCATAAAGAACTATCCCCTTTCTTAATGTGTTCAATAATTTGTTTGTGATATTTGCTCATGCGAAAGAAATAACTCTTTTCTTTAATCAATTCAACTTTTGTTTTATGGACTGGGCAAAGACCGCCAACTAAATCTTTTTCAGTGTAAAATGTTTCACAATCCTGACAATAAATTCCTTCATATTCGCCCTCATAAATATCCCCTTTTTCTTTTAACTTTTTGAGAATTTCATTAACAACTTTCTTGTGCCTTCCTTCAGTAGTCATGATAAAATCGTCATAAGAAATATTCAACACTTTACTAAGTTCTCTAAACATATCGGAAATTTCATCAACAAAAACTTGCGGAGATTTACCTGCTTTTTCAGCGGCTTTTTGGATTTTCAAACCATGGCAATCAGTACCTGTACTAAAATAAACTTCATAACCATGAAACCTTTTCCACCTTGCAAGAACATCAGTAACAATTTTCTCATACCCATGTCCAAGATGAAACCGTGCCGAAGGATAATCTATAGCTGTGCTTATATAAAATTTTTTCATATTAATCAAATTAATATAAATTATCAAACTCTTTTATTCCTTTCTAAAATATTATTTTCTGCTATTTTTAGATCAGTAAGCCTCTTTGCATGTTTTATACATGATTTTATCAACAAAATAAACTTCAATAAATCAGTTTTTCTCGTGATTCTTAACCTGTACAATGTACCATTACACCTTACTCCTCTTTTATCTACATATCCTTCTTTCACGGATATTTTTGGTTCAGCATTATAGACATCAAGTTTGTTCAGTTTTTTGTGAATAGTAAACAGAATGTTTGAATCATAAGTGCTAACTGAAAACTCTGCAAAATTGTTGTAAACTCCAAAATGGCCTTCAGCATCAACATAACCTGCAAGGAAAGAAATAAAATTTTTATCGTTTGAAATAATCCATTTTGGAATTTCGTCATTTTTTGGCAATAAAAAATCAAATGACATATTCAAATTACAACTAAATTGAGTACACCCGCTTTTTAAATTATATTTTGAAATTTTCCCGTACTTTTCAAATAAAGAATCCATCAAATCTAATTGTTCCTGTTTGGAAGTTCCAGAAGAAACATAAATTGTTTCGCCATATTTATTTTTGAATACATGTAAATCACCCAACCTAAATCCTATCATATATGCCTTTTCGATATCGCCTCCATCAAAATCTTTTTTCGCATATTTAGTTATGGATCTGCTGATTGATTTTGATCTTCTCGCAATAGATAATTCTATTCCTTCGGATAAAGTTCTTAGAGGGATGTTGAATTTTTTCAGTTTATAAAATATCCCGCTTGGAGAGCAACCAACCTTTTCAGAAATTTGATAGATAGATAACTTTCTCCCCCAATAAAAATCTTTCAAATTTTCTTCCGAGATATATTTGAATGACTTCCTGCTTAATTTTGCCTGTTCAGAAAATGTTCTTTTCTTGATGTCATTTTTTTGCAATAACTTACTTATTGTTTTTGGGTGTCGCTTACATAATTTAGAAACTTCCACAATAGAAAGCTTTTCTTTTACATAAAGTTCCTCGAGCCGCTCTTTAGAAATAGCCATAATAAAAATTGGTTTTTCCGACTTATATCTCATTTGAGACGTCATTGCCGGTGCGCTCATATTAACCACTCGGCAAAAGAAAAACCTGCGAAGAACATTAGTACATGCGAAGCAAAATCAAGAAATCTTTCATCTGCAGTTAGCATGTACAAGCTCAACGGAGCAATACAAATGAAAAAAATGAAAAGGCGACTCATTGCATCACCCCCAAAATCCACAGTTCTCTATCTGTCGGCTCTTCGCTTTGAAGAGCTTGAAGAATTTCTTCTTTATTTGGAAATTTGATTTCAATCATTGAATATCGCCTCCACGAAGACTGAATTTTTTCGTGGACGCCTCACTGCTTTTGGAGGCATTAAATCCTAGCGGAGACTTCAACGGAGCTAGGTTTAAGCCGAAAAAAGCAGAGTTCTAAGAAAAAATTCTTGAGTGGGGGGCAATTTGATTAAAACAAGTACGCTATAAAATTTTATTATGAAAAATGAATTATTTTTGTTGAGTATAATATTTTTCGCTTCTTTTGGTTTAGCTCAAGATTATTCGGTTGATTATGTAACTAATCTAATTCTTGAAAAATGTGAAAATGAAACAATAGACATAACAAACCTAATAGATCTAAACCTTTTTTTTGCACTAACGAATTAGGGCAAAAGGCAAGTTGTCAAATATATTACAATCCTCCACATGATAGAACTACAATTTTACAAATAATTGAGGATATTGATTCTTTAACGCCGTTTAATCAACTAACTGGATCTTTTAGTTTTGGAGCTAGCTATACTGGAAAAGACCTCATTAAATGCGGAGAAAGTAGTTTGAGTGTTTCAGAATTCACATATATTATTGATGAAAAAGCTATTGACCCTGTTGTTGTAAATCAAGTTTATCAAATTGCACAAAACATAATCGCAAAGGAGTTTCAACAAAATGCAGTTCAAGGAAATGACAATACACTAAACACAGGAGATACTTCATTCAATAAAATTGAGGAAATTCAAACAAAAATAGACAATACAAATGCTAAATTAGATCAAGTTGTACAAGGAATTGATGATATTAACGGAGGTCTAAACCAAGAAAAAACCAATATTAACACCAAAATAGATTTCAATTTATATTTAAACATTGCATTTACACTTCTATCAATTGGACTTGCATTTAAATATAAAAAAGAAATTCATTCAAAAATAACTTCAATATTTTCCAATAAAACAACAACTTCTACTAAAATTGAAATTAACAAAAAAGAATAACCCCCAAAAGCTACATAAAAAAAATTAGTTTTTCAAATTTTTTTAAGTAAAAAGTTTCAAAAATGAACTCCGTGAAATTAAGTATCAATTAGACTTATTATATACGCAAGCACAATGGGGGTTGTGTTAGTTTTCCCAATACCAATTCATTAAATGATTCTGGAGCGGCAATAAGCCCTAAATTCATTTAAAAACCCAAAAATCGATATTTTAATAGGGCAAAAATATGTACTCTGAAGAAACTACTGAAACATTTGAAGATAATCCTTTTATTGAAAAATTTGAATTATTTTTCAAACACAGGTGTATGAAAGAAATTGAACGTCTTGTTGCAGATTATCCTCAAAAAAGAAGCTTAGAAATCGATTTTAAAGAAATTGAACATTACGATGTTGACTTAGCAGATG
The DNA here is from genome assembly GCA_964531875.1 of uncultured archaeon. Classification (GTDB taxonomy): domain Archaea; phylum Iainarchaeota; class Iainarchaeia; order Iainarchaeales; family Iainarchaeaceae; genus UBA493. Next base: position 8,877 of record CAZHFT010000002.1, read on the forward strand.
AATTATTAGTAAATTCTGATGTTTGCTTGGCTGCCGCCAGACAGGCAATAAAAAATATTGATGTTCCTCTTTTAGAAATCGAAGAATTTTCACCACACATAAGAATTCACAATTTACCTTTAGAAAAACAACCAATTTTAAGAGACCTTAGTTCAAGTCACCTAAACAAAATAATAACTGTCGAAGGAGTAGTAAGACAAATAACTGAAGTTTTACCAAAACTAAAATTTGCCACTTGGAAATGTTCAAGATGTGATGCGGTTTACAAAATACCTCAAACAAAAAACATTCCAAAAACACCCTCGTTATGTGCTGAATGTAAAAATAGAACTTTTAATTTAGAAGAAGAAACAAGCGAATTTGAAGATTACCAAAAAATACAAATTCAAGAACCTCTAGAATTACTAAAAGGAAGCGAACAGGCAACAAATCTTGACATTTATGTGAGTGATGATATTGTAAACAGGGTTGCTCCGGGAGACCGAACAAAAATAACAGGAATATTAAGATTAGTTCCTCCAAAAGAAAAAAAAGTTGTTTATGGACGTTACCTAGAAGCAATTCATTTAGAAGAAACTGCAAAAGAATTCGAAGACGTTGATATTAGTCCTGATGAAGAAAAAGAAATAAAAGAACTGGCAGCAAAGGATGATGTTTATGATCAACTTGTACAAAGTATTGCCCCACACATTTATGGCCACGAAATAATGAAAGAAGCAATCGCATTACAATTATTCGGAGGAGTAAAAAAAAATCTTCCAAATGGACAATTAATCAGAGGAAACATTCACGTAATGATTGTTGGAGACCCAGGATTAGCAAAGTCACAAATCCTAAGAGCAACTGACACAATAGCACCCAAATCAATTTACGTTGCAGGAAAAACTTCTTCCGGGGCAGGATTAACTGCAACAGCAGTAAAAGATGAATTTGGAGACGGCGGCTGGACACTAAAAGCAGGAGCACTTGTACTTGCATCAGGTGGAATGGCAATGGTGGATGAGTTCGATAAAATGGACCCAGAAGACCGAAGTGCAATGCATGAAGCACTTGAACAACAACAAATTAGTGTTGCAAAAGCAGGAATAGTAACAAAATTCAAAACCGAAACAAGTGTTTTAGCAGCAGCAAACCCAAAATACTCTAGATTTGATCCTTATCAACCATTCATTGAACAAGTAAACCTGCCTCCAACACTAATCAGTAGATTTGATTTATTCTTCATGATAAGAGATGTATTGGATAGAACAAAGGATTTAGAAATAGCTACTCACATTTTAAAAAGTCACAAAGCAGGAGAAATGGCCCTTCAAAGAGCCAAACGAGGAATAGGGACAAAAGACAAAGAACTTGAAGAATTAGAACAATTAATCACGCCAAAAATAACAAACGAATTATTAAAAAAATTTATTTCATACGCAAGACAAAACATTTTTCCAATAATGTCAAACGAAGGAATGCAAGCAATATCTGATTTTTACATTTCATTAAGAGACCAAGGAAGAAAGGAAGGTTCTTTTGCAGCAACCCACCGACAACTTGAAGGATTAATAAGACTTGCAGAAGCAAGTGCAAGAGTAAGACTAAGTAATGACGTAGAACCGAGAGATGTTGAACGTTCAATAAGATTAGTTAGAAGTTCCTTAGAAGATCTTGTAACCGACCCAGAAACAGGAAAAATTGACATTGATATTATTACTTCGGGACAAACACATACTCAACTAAGCAATTTAAAAAAAATATTAAGCATGATAAAAGAAAAAGCACAAGAAATTGACAAAGTCCCAATAGAAGAAGTAATTGCAGAAGGAAAAACGATGGGAATGGACGCAGAAAAAATAAGAGATATTATTTCAAAACTTCAAAAATCAGGAGACGTTTATCAACCAGGGCATGGATTTGTTAAGCCGACATAAAAAGAAATATTTAAATATAATCAACTATATATATACTATAGTGAATTATATGCCTGAAACTACTACAATACAACTTGAAAAAAATACAGTTCTAAAATTAAAAAAAGTAAAACAATACCCTCGACAAACTTACTCTGAATTAATTCAAAATATGCTAAAAGCTTACAAAGCTCACAAAAATCAGTATGATGAATTTTTACACAAAATACAACAAGAAAAAATGAGTGAACTATGGGATAATAAAGAAGATGAGGCATGGGAAGATGCTTGAACCAGGAGACATTATTTTAACTCAACTTCAATTTGTCAATTCTTTTGAAATTAAAAAAAGACCTGCAGTAGTACTATTTGAAGAATTTACTAATATTGTTGTTGCAGGCATAACAAGCAATACAAATATGCAAGGAATCCCTTTAACAAAAAAAGAAGGAGCAATAAAACACAGCGTAATCAAGACAAATTACATTTTTACAATTACTGAAAAAGCAGTTGAAAAAAAACTTTTCAAATTAACTCAATCAAAAAGAAACCTTCTTTACAAAGAACTAACTAAAAAACTAGAAAAATTAAATAAATAATCTTTTTTCCAAAAAATTAACTAAAAAAAATGTTTCAAAACTCCAAAAACAAGGCGACATTTATCAACCAGGGCATGGATTTGTTAAGCCGACTTAATTATCTAAATCCCCCCCTCCCTAAGGTATTTGTTTTGTGAAGCTATCAGAACTGCAAGGTCTTGCTCAATGCATTCCACTACTTCAGGAGGCTCTTTTTTATGATGCTTTGCAAAAATAAGCAACTGTATCAGTATAACTAACTGATTTTGGATTAATTCATTACGCGCTTTCACGTATGCTTCAACGGGAGGCTCTTTAAATTTTGCTTTCAAAGCAGCGCCACAAATTTTTTTTAGTTCCTCTTCGCGGGCAAGGCGCTTAGCATATTTTTTTTCACCAACCATTTCAATTGTGAGAGCTATTACCCTAGATTTAATAGCCTTTTTAAAGAAGCACCTACGGGGCCTTGAACTTGTCGGAACTTTTTTTTTCGGTTTTTTTGGAGGCATAATAAAAAGAAGTTCTTTCCAGTTAAAAACTTTTTTATAAAGGTATTAATCATGAGCATAAAAGAAAACCTTACTAATCTTAAAAAAGAAATTAAAGAAACTTGCGAAAAAGTAAGACGAACTCCCGAATCAATAACTCTTGTGGGAGTAACAAAAACAAGAAGCATTCCTGAAATCAAAGAGCTTGTTGAAGCAGGGGTAGAAGATGTTGGAGAAAACAAAGCACAGGAACTTGAAGAAAAATACCCTGATTTAAAAGAAATGAAAACTGAAATTCATTTCATTGGGAGACTACAATCAAACAAAGTAAAAAAAGTAGTAGAAATGGCAGATTATATTCATTCAGTTGACTCAATTGATTTACTAAGAAAAATTCAATACCAAGCATTAGACCAAAATAAAACTCAAAACATTTTCCTACAAGTTAATACTTCAGGCGAACCACAAAAACAAGGAATGGAACCAAAAGAAGTAGAAGACATGATGACTTCAATGCAAATGCTTCCATTTGACAAACTTAGGTTTATTGGACTAATGACAATGGCGCCACACACACAAGACGAACAAATAATTAGAGAATGCTTTTCAAAATTAAAAGATATAAAAGAACACCTAAACATCACTCATCTCTCAATGGGAATGAGCAACGATTACAAAATTGCAATTGAAGAAGGCTCAACTGTTTTAAGGATTGGAAGAAAGCTTTTTGAATAAAGAAAAACTACTGATTATTATGAACAAAGAATTAATCATTCAACTAATTTTGCTTTTTTTAATAACCCAATCAATTGGTTTGGTTACGGGAAATTTTTTAATCGAACAAAGTATACACGCTACAATTGTTACTGATAACCCAGAAGATGTAGAAAATAGTTTTGGATTAATTCTAGGAATACTAATTTTTACAGCAGGATTACTTGCACTACTAAAATATGCACCCGAATGGATTATTGGATTATTTTTAAAAGGAATGGAAACCATGGCAATCTTTGGAACAAGTTTACTTGTATTAATGCCATTACTACTTAAAGATGAAATAATTTTAGGAATCGCAATACTATTTGTTGCATTAAGAATTTTTTTAAGAAAAAATAATTTAATAAAAAACTTGGCAAGTGTTGTTGCATCAGCAGGAGCAGGAGCATTAATCGGAGCAAGTTTGGGAGTAACACCAATAATCTTATTCATTATTTTACTTGCAATTTATGATTATATCGCAGTGTTCAAAACAAAACACATGATTACTCTGGCAAAAGGAGTAACAAAAAAGAACCTAAGTTTTACTTACACTCTACCAACAAAACAACACAACTTTGAATTAGGAACAGGCGACATGGTAATTCCATTAACCTTTGCAGTAAGTGTACTGGGAACACAAACCGCAACAGGAATAGAAAAATTTGTTATCCCTTCATTAATTTTAATCGCTTCATTAATTGGATTAATTCTCACATTACATTATTGTTCATTAAAAAAAGACAGAGTACTACCTGCACTACCGCTTCAAACAGCATTAATGATAATTGTTTTTGGAATAACAAAACTAATTGGTTTTTAATTTAACTAAGTCCTATTGAGCACAAGCGAAATGGACGCGCACCCAACCGACGCAACGGTTGTTTCAAAGAATTAAAAAATCTTTTACAAATACGATTCCATAATAAGCAGCAAATCCAATTATTAAAAATCTAACAACTTTTCCTAAAAGAGCAGCTAAGAAAAACTTTTTTATATCATACTTAATTAAACCAGCGGCAATACCGATTATGTCAAAAGGAAAAGGAGTTAATGAACCAAGAAAAACAAAAATCATTCCTTTTTTTCCAATTAAATCTTTTATTGAATCAAGTTTTCCAAATTCTTTATGCTTTATTTTTTCAGCAGCTTTTACTCCAATTAAACCCATTATATACGAAGTCATTTCACCAATAGCCGCGCCTAAACCTGCAGCAAAAGCATACAGCATTACTTCAGTAAAAGAAACGGCATACTTTTCACTAAAAATAAAAAGAATTCCTTCAACCGCAGGAAGAATAATAAAAACAGTAGCATTAGAAATCATTGAAGCAACAAGAACTCCAACTAACCCATAATCTCTTACAAAAGATTCATCAATAATAGAAGAACTTTCAATTACCCAATAAACAAAACCTACAAATAAAACAAAACTACCAATTATTTTTATTAGCTCATAATTTTTGTTTTGTTTTATAAAATTGATTAAATTCATGCCAAAATAAAAGGAAAATTGTATTAATAAAACAAGAGGATTAAGTCAAAGCATTGCTTTTAAAAGCCTTTGAGGGCAAAATTTAATTTATGGAATACGAAAAAATGCTAAATAGACTTTATATGTCACTTCCAGAAAAAACCGAATCAAGTGAAAGATTTGAATTGCCAGTACTGGAAAGTAATTTACAAGGAAAAAAAACAATAATTAGAAACTTTTCAAAAGCATTAAAAACAGTTAAACGAAAAGAAAAACATTTTTACAAATATATTACAAAAGAAACAGCTACCGCAGCAACAATTGACGGACCAAAACTTATTTTAAATGGAAAATTTTATCCAGACATGATTGGAAAAATATTTACTAAATACTTACGAGAATTTGTTTTATGTCATGAATGTGGAAAACCAGATACAGAAATTAATGAAAGAAACGGAGTAAAGGTTTTGAAGTGTACTGCATGCGGAGCACTTAATCCTTTAAAAAAATTAAGGTGAATTATTGTTCTGTAAAATACATGAAACCCAAAATTCTACAATCCTTGCTTGTTGTGATAAAGAACTAATTGGAAAAACCCTCCAAGAAGGAAATTATGACGTTACAATTGAAGAAAGTTTTTACAAAGGCGAACTTATAACCCAAGAAAAGCTAGAAGAATTATTACAAGAAGTAAATAATGCAAATCTCTTTGGGAAAAAAACCATTTCAATAGCAATAAAACAAGGTTTTTTAACACAAAAGGACTTAATTAAAATTAAAGGAATAGAACACGCAATAATACTGAAGGTATAACAATGAACAAACGTCCACAAAAAGCACCAATGACTCCAGAAGCTCAAGCAGAGCAACTTAAAAGAATACGATTACCAAAAAAAAGAGACCTTGAAATGTTTGGAATAGTTCTCCAACGAATGGGCGGAACCCAAATAAAAGTTCTATGTGAAGACGGAGTAGAAAGACAATGCAGAATTCCCGGAAAACTTAGAAAAAGAACCTGGATGAGAGAAAGAGATTTAGTAATTGTTAAACAATGGGATTTTCAACTAAGCAAAGCAGATGTAGTTTGGAGATATATTGGTTACCAAATTGAATACTTAAAGAGAAAAGGCTTTTTGGATAAACTACCAATATAAAAATAATAATTTAATTCTAATTATGAAAGAAAACTTTGACTATGACGAATTTGAAAAACGAATAAAACAAGAATCAGACAGAAAGATTTTTGAAAAAGTATTCGATGCTCAAACATTAAAAACATTAAATGTTTTAGCAACAAAAAATTTATTCGAAACACTTGAACACATTATAAGTACAGGAAAAGAAGCCCATGTATTTATAGCAAAAGATGCAAGTGGAAACTCAAGAGCAGTAAAAATTTTTAAAAAAGAAACAACCGACTTCAAAAGAATGCATGAGTACATTGTTGACGATATACGATTTAAAAGAATAAAAAAAGACCGAAGAAATCTTGTTTATGCATGGGCACAAAAAGAATACAAAAATTTGATACTTACAAATAAAGCAAAATTACCAGTGCCAATGGTGCTAGGGTTTAAAGAAAACGTAATAGTAATGGAATTTATTGGAGAAAATGAAGAAGCATCTAAAAGATTAAAAGAAACAACCCCCACAAAAAAACAATTAAAAAATTATAAAGAACAAATGATTGAATTTATTGCAAAACTATACTTAGCAGGATTAATACACGCAGATTTATCAGAGTATAATGTACTTGTAAAAAAAGATAACTTATACATAATTGATTTTGGTCAATCAGTTTTACTAAACCACCCCCATGCAAAAGACTTTTTTGAACGAGATGTTAGAAATATGGCTACTTATTTTTCAAAACAAGGATTAGAAACTAACTTTGAAGAATTTTATTTGGAAATAAAAAATAAAAAAAATTCACTTTCTAAGAAACATTCTTAAAAATACGCACTACTCTATTAATATATTTTATATATTATAAAATAGTATAATGAAAAAAATTGAAGGAAACTCTGAGTTTCTCCTTGTCCCCCTTGATAGAATCGGAGCAATAATAGGAAAACGCGGTTTAACTAGGCGAGAAATTGAATTAAAAACTCAAACCCTGTTAAAGGTTGACAGTACAGAAGGAGAAGTTGAGATTTTTCAAAAAGGCTCGGCTTTGCTTTTTTTTAAAGCAACTCGCGTTATTAAGGCAATTGCGAGAGGTTTTGCACCAGAAAAAGCATTTAGATTGATTAATGAAGAAGTTTTTTTTGAATTAATTGATTTGAAAGATATTTTAGGGAAGAATGAATCAAATATGAAAGCTAAAAAAGGAAGAGTAATTGGAGCAAAAGGAAAAGCAAGAGAAGAAATTGAATCAGAAAGTGGAGCAAATATTTCAGTTTATGGTAAAACAATAGGAATAATTGGAACAGAAAATGAAATTTTTGAAGCAAAAAAAGCAGTAAATATGCTTCTTGGTGGCGCAAGTCATACCGCTGTTTACACTTCTATTAAAAAAGATTTCGAAAATGAAAATTTTGAGCTATGAGGTAATTTGATGAGTTTACAAGAAATTTCACAAGCAGAAGAAATTGCAAAAGAATTCAAAGAGCATAGTGTTGCGGAATTCTTCAAAAAAAACATGCAAATGCTTGGGTTAACAGGAAAAATTAAAGCACTAACAACAATTGTTCATGAATATGTTACTAATTCACTTGATGCTTGTGAAGAAGCAAAAATTACTCCAGATATAGAAGTTCAAATTAAAGAACTTGGTTCTGAATATTACGAAATTACTGTTAAAGATAATGGTCCAGGGTTAACAAAAGAAACTGTTGGAAAAGCATTAGGTCAACTTCTTGCAGGAACAAAATTCCACCGAATGATGCAAATGCGTGGTCAGCAAGGAATTGGTGCTGCTGGATGTACTATGCTTTCACAAATAACCACTGGAAAAGCAACTCAAGTAATAACTGGAACAGGACATGGACACCCTATTAGTCTTGATCTTACTATTGACCCAAAAAAAAATCAGGCAAAAATAGCAAATTTAGTTGAATTAAAAACAGCGTTTAAAGGAACATTAATAAGAGCAAAATTTAAAGGAATGAAATATGTTAATTCTGAACAAGCTCCTCTTGAATATTTAAGAAGAACTGCTATTGCTAATCCGCATGCGCAAATCACTTTAATTGAACCAACAAAACAAAAAATTGTTTTTAAAAGAACGTTAAAAGATATTCCAAAACAACCCCTTGAAATGAAACCACATCCAAAAGGAGTTAATGTTGATGAACTTAGTACTCTTTCAAAATATACTAACGCAAAACAAGTTTCTAGTTTTTTGAAAAATGAATTTGATAGAGTTGGAGATAAAGCAATTGCAGAAATTCAAAAAAATGTTTCTTTTGACTTAAAAAAAGACCCAAAAAAAATAGAATGGGATGAAGCAGAAGAAATTGTAAAACAATTTAGAAAAATTAATTTTATTTCGCCACGAACAGATGGCTTAAGACCAATTGGAGAAGAAAGAATAAAAAAAAGTCTAACCAGTATTGTACAACCTGAATTTCTTTCAGTATTAACGAGAAAAGCAACGGTTTACAGAGGCGGTTTTCCTTTCCAAATAGAAGTAGCAATAGCCTACGGAGGAAACGCGGGTAAAGGAAATGTAAAAAATGAAGACGGAATAATTGAAAAGAAAATGGAAATAATGAGATTTGCTAATAGAGCACCATTATTATTTGATACTGGAGGCTGTGCAATAACAAAAGCAGTTCAATCAATTGATTGGAAAAGATATGGAATAAAAGATTTTGAAAAAGCACCAATTACAATTTTTGTTAATCTTATTTCAGTTCATATTCCTTACACTTCAGCAGGAAAACAAGCA
>CAZHFT010000003.1:0-17608 GCA_964531875.1 uncultured archaeon
CTTATATTAGAGGCCCAAGTGCTGCAGCAGCAGGCGACGGACCTTCAAGAAGAGATGCTTTTGACATAGATTTTGTAAGATAAAATTATAACAAACTGAAAGGGGATTTTTTCCCTTTTTATTTCTTTTTTTTAAAAAAAACGATTTAGTTTTTAATTTGAAACTTATTTTTAGGATAATCAAATAGTATTTTAAAATGCTCAAAAAAACTTGAACCAAATATTATATGTTCATGTTGTTTTTTTTCATTTAATAATATTGCACATTTACAATCAACAATTGTTTTTTCCCTATTTTTTTCAATTTTTATTCTAACAGTAGATTGAGTTGTTGTAATTGAATCCCCCGTATACATTTTAGCCGAATCTTTTTTAAGTTTATTAAATTTAAGTTTAAGTGCTTCAGCCACTTCTAAAGGAAGTAAAACAAAATCAGAACCACTATCTAAAATCGCAGTAAAATTCAATTTTATTTGATTATTACCTATTAAAGTAATTGGGATTATTGGTTCTTTGACCCAAATACCATCAGCTAAACTAATATGTTTACATCGATAATTAAGATTCATAATTATAAATAACTAGCAGTTTTCTTAATTTTTGAAATTAAAACTTTAGACATAGGCGCTGTTTTTTTTGCTAATTTAATAACTTTTTCAAGACTTTTACCATGAGAAATTACTTGTTTATTATAAATAGCTACCCATTCCCCTTCGGCAAACTCGGTAAATTGATTATCTAAAAAATAATTAAAATTTTGTTCTATAGCCACACCCATAAAATCACTCTATTAATTAAAGTACAAAATAATATTTATACCTATCATAACTTAATTTTTATTAAAATTAGTGCATTTTTAAAAAAACAACGGCAATGCATTAATCAAAAATAACCCTAATATTATTATTTTGAATATTTTTGCTACTTGTTCTTGTGATTCTTTTTTTGATTTTTTTCCTTTAATATAAGGTGCAAAAATTATTTTTGAAATTCTTCCCCCATCAAAAGGATGCAATGGCAAGAAATTAATTGCTGCAACTAAAAAGTTTAGTAAAATTAACCAATAAATAAATTCAATAAACAAACCAACACTTGTAGCGTACAAATAATAAGACTCGGGAATTATTAGATTTTTATTTTCTATTCCCATTGGAACAAATCCAAATTGCCCAAGTGCATTTGGCACTAGTGCAACAAGTATTTCTTTCTTGTTTCGTTCTAATAAAAACTCTTTTTCTTCAAATTTATTTTTTTGCAATTCTGAAAAAACATTAGAGGGAGTATTTATTTCAACTCCATTAATTTGTTTTATTTTATCGCCTTTTTCAAACTCTCCAAATGCAGGAGCAGAATACACCGAACCACAAAAACCAGTTTCTTCTAAAACAGAATCGATTTCTACTCCTTCAAAATAATTGTCTTGTAACCCAGGGTAAAAATACTCTGTTGTGGGTTCTACTAAAGCAACAGCCCCCATAAAAAAAACTGCAACAATACCCATTAATGCAATGTTTGCCATTGGTCCAGCTGCGAGGAATGAAATAAGCTTTTTATCATCTGCATGTTCTAATTCTTTCTCATCAGGTTCTACAAAAGCACCTATAGGCAAAAAACCAAGCAAAATAACACCCGTGGACTTAACTTTAAAGCCGTGTCTTCGTCCAACAATCCCATGCATTCCTTCATGAACAAGTAAAATAATTAATAAAGAAAGCCAAGCATGAAGCGGAGGAGTAATTGGAACTCCTGGAATTTCTATTCCTGGAATAAGTGGAGCAACACCAGGACAACTTTTTATTCCAAGCAAATACTTTGAAACAATATCTAATGCCTGAAGACACAGGGAAAATAAAGTAAATCCAGCTAAACCCATTAATCCAAACGAAACAACAAGTAGGGGATAATAAGAACCAATTAAAATATTATTAGAAAAAATCCCTCCAAGAAGACTATCAAACCCAATTAAAAATAATGATAGCCCAGAAAAAGAAAAAATAAAAAGTAAAACTCGTTTTAATTTTGAAAGGTTTTTTCCATAAACAAAATCAATTGCTACTGCACCAAAACCAAGTATTAATCCAATTGTTGAAAACCAATCAATAAACTTTTTGTGCTTTGCCATTGCATCAAAAAAAGGAAGTGGTTTTTTTGATTTGATTAATGAAATTAAATAAAAAGTATCATGTTTTGTAAACTTTTTTACAAGCAAAGTAATAATTGCAGAAATTAAAATAAATCCAGCTAAAATCAATAAAAAATCCATTACAAAACACCAGCAATATACTAAGTATTACTAATAGAAAAGGCACGGATTCAATTTATAATACTTGTTCTTACAAAAGTAATTAAGCTAAAAGAAAAAGAAATAGTGTTTATTATGGCTGAAGTAAAAGAAGAAAAAAAAGGAACATATGACGTTTATGATTACGTGTTTTCGTTAGAAGAACAAATAAAATCTCTTCAAACAGAAAAACAAATAAATGGCGCCAGATTAGGCCAACTTCAACTTGATTTAGAAAGAACTAATAAAGAATTAACAGACATGAAAATTCCCCCTCAAATAGTGGGAACAATAAACGAAGTTTTACCTGAAAGAAAAGCAATTGTAAAAAATTCTAATGGAATGGAATTTTTAGTTAAAACTGCTCAGGGAATTGAAGAAATAGAAGCAGGTAAAAGAGTTGCAATGAATCAACGAACACTTGTTATTACTGAAATTTTACCTGAAAACAAAGACTCAAGAGTTAGAGCAATGGAAATAATTGAAAAACCAAAAATTACATTTGATGACATTGGAGGATTAACAAAAGAAAGACAAGAATTAGAAGAAGCAATTATTTTACCTTTATTAAAACCTAAAGCATTTGAAGAACTAGGAATTGACCCACCCACAGGAGTTTTACTTCATGGTTTACCAGGAACAGGCAAAACTCTTTTAGCAAAAGCAGTTGCTAACAAAACAAATTCTACATTTATTTCTCTGTCTGGTTCAGACTTAGTAAGAAAATTTATTGGAGAAGGAGCAAGACTAGTAAAAGATGTTTTTAATCTTGCAAAAGAAAAAAAACCAGCAATAATTTTTATTGATGAAATTGATGCAGTTGGTTCACATAGATTTGCAACCGCTAATGGAGACCGAGAAGTTCAAAGAACACTAATGCAGCTCCTCTCAGAAATGGATGGATTTGGAAGTCTTGAAGGAGTAAAAATAATTGGTGCAACAAACAGATTAGACATGCTTGACCAAGCTCTACTAAGACCAGGTAGATTTGATAGATTAATCGAAATTCCTGCGCCTGATGAAAAAGCAAGAGAAAAAATATTAAAAATACACACTAAAAAAATGAACCTTGATAACGAAATTACTATTCCTGAAATTGCAATAATGACTAATGAAATGACTGGTGCAGATATTAAATCAGTTTGTACAGAAGCAGGATTATTTGCTTTAAGAGAAAACAAAAAAAATATTACACTAAAAAACTTTAATGCAGCAATTGAAAAAGTAAAAAAAGCAGAAGAAGAAAATAACGAATCACATCAAAAAATGTTTGTTTAAAATCAGCAAGTTCCTGAACTGACTCCTTCTCTTGATGAAATCAAATTGTACTGGCTTACATCAAAAAGAGAAAGTATATTTGCTACAGTTCCATTTGCAATCGCATAAACAGGAGCACCAATTTCCCCTTCAACTTTTGTTGAACTGGCAACATCCCCATCATTGGATTTTGAATCACCAACATCTACGCCTGAATGCCCCTTGGAATTTTTAACACATGCAATCACGTCTTTACTTGGGGTAAGCCAAAAATACTTTTGAGCAGAAGAAGATGCAGTTGGATTTTCGGACTAACTTTGAGGGTATTGAGCCATGAAATCCGTGACCTGTTTGACATATGAAGGTACATCGCAGTAATCCGAGCCGGGACAGTACTTGGGTGCAATCGTGGATACTGTATTGCGGCCCTCTTTCAGATAATTGTTTTCAATGTAAGAGCATAAGTGCTCTGCGCTCTGAGTCCAAGAAGTATAATTACAATATTCCCCGCTTGACGAAACATATTTTTTTCCTGAAACACAATCATTTCCAAATTTCCTGTTTGATATTGAAAAAGTTTTATTTGCAACCCCATTCTTGCCGTAAGTAGATTCTTTCCTGAACAAAGCCGCGACCCATTCAGCCCTTAGATTACAATTAGTTATGGTGTCATAAATGTCTCCTGCCTCGCTTGTTGCAGGGGACTCTGCAGCACTAAGAATACTAGTGAATTGGTTTTTAGTCATTCCTGATTCACCACTAACAGGAACAGGTTCTATTTGCTTCGAAACAATGAAATCCTGTATTGCTTCTGAAGTCAGCAAAGCGGAAGTATCTATGAACTCATCTCTTTCTGAATCACTATACTTAGCTATCTGACACAGAAACTGGTACTCTATTATTGCCGCGTTTCTTGTAAAGTAACTGGGTTCTCTCACCATGGCAAGTGTTCCACCTGCTTTCATTTCAGTGTCGGTTTTTACTCCCAACTCAGACATGAATTTTGAAGTTTTTAGTTTTCCAAAAAGAGCCTGCGCGAATTCCTCATTGTCAGGGGACAAATATAGGCTTGCTGTTGTCCCAAGATCGTGACGGATTATGGATGAATACTCAGGGCATTTGTTTTCAATGCCATCCTGGTGAACACTGATAAAAATGAGCTTGTCGGGATTATGCCTCATCAATAATTCCTGAACGCGAGGAGTTCTCATGTTGTTGCTCTCCAGCAAAGGAAGAAATTCATTCTTTTCTTTCGTCAGAACCGCATTAAATCCTGCATCGGAAAGACTTGTTTGTATTCTTGTGGCTATTTCCCAGTTTATCTCAGATTCATGCAAGTCTCCAACAACAGCCCCGGTGCCGTCGTTCCCGCCGTGCCCTGGATCAATTACTATGAGCCACTCGTCGAAGTCTCCGGATGACACATAAGTAACGGCGTCATCTTCAAAAACCTCTTTAATCATTTTCAAATCAAGCATTGCTTTGCACTCTGCAATTGTTTTGCACTCACTGGTCAATTGTTTTTCAGGTGCTTTCTTCCAGATAAACCAATCCTGTATTGGTTCAATTTTTTTTCTGTCAGGTATTTTTAATTGCAAGTCAATTTCAACAGGGTTTGAATCAAGCCAACCATCTTCATTCTGAACCTCAACTAAAACATAATATTTTCTATCTTGATCTTTCAGTTTTTCAACAGTGTAATTGTAATAACTTGAAAACTTTAAGTCACCCCACGCTGTTTTCTTGACATCTTGTGCTTTTTGTTTTGTATTATCAGTTTTTTCTTCTTCATTGTTTTTCTTTTTATCAAGCATTTCAAGACTTAGGTAAATTTTATCATTGCTCTTGTAAGGCTGCATAATCAGGAACTGCTTATCCCTCAAATCAGCCTTGGATTTTAAATCTGAAATATTCTCAAGTTCACTTTTAGTAAGATACCATATTTCCATAGTAGCATAATAATCATTCTGAACCTCGCCTTCTTTTTTATACTCAATTACCACGGTTAAATCTCCTCTGTCAATTTCAACTGTTGGAGTTTTGAGTTGGCTAGGGAAAGTTAAAAATTCGTGGGTATCTACAATAACTTTCTTAAGTATTGGAGAATTATCAGTTTCTTCAGGAACAAGAGAAAAATCGCCAGCAAGAATATTCACTGAGTAAGCAAAGCCAGCGCCAAGAACAATTGTAAGCAATAAAACACCTAAAAACAAATTTTTATTTTGCAAATTCATCTTCCTCCCATAAACCATTCAAATAGATTTCCTGATAATATTTCTTACCATTAATCACTAAATTACTTTCAATACGAATATTGGCTTCCCTTCCAATAGATGCTTTGATTGAATCTTTTTTAATATACAATAATTCTTTGTCCTTAAATTCTTCAGAAGAATCATCAGGAGCAACATTAATCCTCTTTTCAGCTTTAAATGTATCTCCTGTTAACTCACTATAAAAGGAAAGACTGTTAGACCAGTCAACAAGAGAAATATCTCCTGGAAGCTGATCAAGTGGAGGGAGATAATACAAGACCACATAATCCTTATCGCTTATTTTACTGCACTTTTTTAATTCAGTAATCATCTTCAGCTTTAAAGAGAGATCATCATCCTCAAGATTATCTATTATTGAATTAAATAAGTCACTTTCTTGAGAAACGTTAATAGAAAAAGTATCCGATATATCACTCAACTTATCAGTTATTTCCTTCATGTCCTTCAAGTAACCAAAAAGCTTTTCAGAATCAGCAGCATAAATAAACGTCCTGCCATAAGGATTATCAGGATAGCAGTTCTTTAATTGATTCAACGTTAAACCGGTTTCTTCTTCAAGATTTGTAGGGTTATAGAACCTAAGCATCATTTCAGCAGGAATTGGAGCCAAACCCTCTTGAACATGATAATTAATATTTATAGAAACAAAAGAGGGAATACTTTTATTGTAAGTTGAAAACCTTTCATAAATCTGTTTCAAATCATTCAATGTTTGTAAAGCACTTTTCTTTTGCTCAGCATTAATGGTTTCTCTTTCACTGACTTCTTCAAGCTGTTTTATTTCCAAATCAATTCCGCTATATTCCGTGAAACCAGTAGATTTTAATTTATCCTGTTGCTGTTTGTCCCTTAAAACATACTTTTCAAAACTTGTTAATTCTTCAATCTCGGAAATTTGTTTTATAGCATTCCACAAATCAGCTTCAATTTTAAGATTAACAGTTAAAATATAAAAATTATTTTTACTACTAGAAGGTTTAGCAATAGGCTTCTCATTTATAGAAGCCAATAAAGCATAATATTTACCATTCAATGGAAAAACATCTAGAACATACTCCCCATCAGAACCATCAACTTTCTTGTATTTAAGTGTCTTTTTGGTTTTGATTCCTTTTCCATCTGCTAAATCTTTTCTGAATAGGACAAAAAATCGCGAAACGGAATAGTTATTTTTTAAGTCCTCAAAAAAAGAAAATTCAACAATTATGTTTGGGTTTTCGGCAGCCCCATATTTTTTTGTGAAAGTACTAAGGCGTGAACCTCCACTTGTTGAAGCTGATTCAAAAACCCCGTGTTTTAACGGAACAAAACCTGTGCGTTTAAGAAAAGCTATATAATCTTGATTTAGACGTGTGGTTTCATTCAGATTCATCCAGCCAAAACCAGCAGTATTCGCATTTTCCTCAAAATTATCCCTGATTTGATTGGACAGCTCAGTATACCTTTCTTTTGCTTTGGACTTGAACTCAGTATCAGTAAAAGCAAATTCCACAAAGAAATCAAATTTTTCCGTTTCGGACGGCCAAATCAAATTAAGGTGAATCCCCTCAAATTGAATTGTTTTTCTTTCCCCTTTTGAAAACACTATTTCATTACCTATTCTTGCAGAAGAAGAATTCGGATTAATAACATGAAAAGCAGTATAAGAGTTGTCTTCAAATGCGCGAACAAAAACCACTTTGTAAGTGTTTCCTGCATAAGTAACAAGAATATCGTTTTTTGTCAGGCTTGTGCCTGCAACAAAATCAGCTACAATGCCAAACTTTACCCTCGCAGGAGGAGTTAAAGTTTTGTCAATAATAAAGTGCAAATTATTTTCTGCATCATTTTCAACACCTACTTTTTCTGACGCGGTATCTAAGTAAACAACATTTATGGGATCATCAGCTGCAAAAGCACCAGAAGCAAAAAGCAATAACAATGCCAGTAACAATGCCAAGAGAATCTTATTCAACTACATGCACCTTCCATTAGTTCAACTAGTGATTTCATTTCTCCTAAATCAAGTGAAATAACAAATGTGCCAGTCTCGGCTAACCCAAAATTTATTTGTTCAGCTTCGCTTGGGTATTTTTCCTTCAAAAAATTAACTTTCTGAGAATAACCCGCATAAACATTTTCCATTACTGAATAATTGCTGTGAATCTGTCTCTGTTCATTCAATGAATCACAAACATCTGATTGTGAATCTATTCTTTTTTGCAATACATCATTCTTCTTTGCAAGCAGTGCAATTTCTGTTAATTTTGAATAAGAACTTGAAACAATCTTGATTGCTCCTTGAGAAGAGTTGCTTTTTTCCTCAAAAGAATTTTTTAATTGCTCTAAATTACTCTCAGAAAGATTAACAAGTGACTCAAAATCAAGGTGGTAATAATCACTATTCAAGCCTTTGCTTTTCCAGATTGATGAAAATTCTGAGTATTCTTGTGAAAAGTCTTTTGTTGAAAACAAGAAAATGTAAGCTGACGCAACTATAATTATTACAAGAATAATAATTACTAAATTTTTCCATTTTGAATCCATATAAAATCACCAATTAATTTTCACAATTCTTGTAAAAAGTGCATTTTCCTCCATCTTTTTCCACTTCTAATAAACAATTCTCTTCTGGATATTGTGTGTTTGTTATTATATAATCTTCAGTTAAGTCAATAGAATGAGTAAACTTGTACTTTGAACCTGAATCAACATTTGTGAAATCGAAAACATAGAAAAATCCTGTTCTTCCGGAATAAGTGTTTGCAGAAAGAACATTAACTTTGTCTCTGTCAACAAGTTCGCTATCACTATCTTTAACAACAACCTTTTCTTTATTGGCTTCAAGTATACTCAAATCACTAAATGTCTTTTCATCTGCAACCTTCAGTACAAAATCACATTTTTCAGGTGTAGAATTAAGGTTAACTAAATAATCGTCATCCTGTGGAAGAACTATTTTAAAATCGTCAAAATATTCTGAAGTGATTGTATAACTATCATCCGCTAAATTAATTTTCAAACTTGAATTTAAAGCACTAACAACAGTAAGGTCAACTTCTTCATTCTTTACATTCTCTATTTCAATTGATGATTTTATCCTTTCCAATCCAGCATCACTCACAGGAGTATTCTCATAACTAAAAACCAGAGTTAATATCCCATCACCAGACCCTGGTTTTTCGGATTGGTCTTTGATGTCTCCATCAACAATCTCTTGGCATTTAGCAATGATTCTATCTCGAATTAGCTGTTGCATTTTTTCGTCGTCGCCAATTGCGGAAACAAAGTCAGTATACATAGGTTCATTTTCCTTCGCTTCAATGTTAACTTGGAGGTCAAACCCTAAGCTTGTACTAAACTCGGGAGTAATATTTCGTTTGTTTTCTTTCAATTCAGCCTTATATTGTTCTGTGCATTTAGTAAGCATTTCTCCTTTAACAGATGCTCGATAAGCCACATACTTATAACCCAAAGAACTATCTTCTCTAAACCGATAGAAAAATTCTACTTCGCCTAAATTAAGAAATGTTTTTGTAAATTCATAAATAAAATCGCCTTTACTTTTATCAAATTCTGCTTCTTCCAAAGCTTTAAATTCAGTTGTATAACTATCAAGTGTGGTTGTGCCAGGAGTATCAGTTGAATCATCTTCTCCTAACAAAGCTTTTCCTTTTTTGGATAAGGTAACCTCCAGCGTTACTATTCCCAGCTCCTTTATTTCTGCATATGGGGTCTCTAAATATTCAGAGGAAATTTTGTAGAAACCAAAAGGCAAATTAGTGCTTAACTTTCCGTCACTCAAACTAAATGATTTTTCAGTATAAGGAACAAATGTGACTTCTAATTCACTATTTTTATTGTTTTTAATACTAATTTGTATGGACTCAGCTATTGTTTTCAGGCTGGCTTCATTCATCGGACTTTCAAAGTTAAGTTGTAATTCTGTTGTTTGTTTTTCTGCTTGTCCAACAGAAAACGCTTGCGCAGCAGAAATTATGCCTGCACTCATTGAAGGAAAACTCGCGAATGCTTGGGGAAGTAAAAGCAAAAGAATTGCAATAGTAAATAATTTTTTCATGATTTTCCTCCAACAAAGTTATCTGCGATTATTGTAAATCTCATTTGTATTGGTTCACCATACCCAATAATCTCTGTTTCCAATAAATATTCTCCCTGAGAGATATTAAAAAACCAAAGATAATTTTCAAGCTCAGGATGCGAATAAACTTCACCCAAAGGAAATTCATCAACAGAAGACGAATCAGAGAGTTTTACAACTCTCTTCAAGCCATCCACAACATCATCAGCAGTAAGAGGCCTGGTGAAACCTTCTTTTGAATCATAAATATCATAATTTTTTAATTTTATTATTCCTGAAATGTCAACATAAGCATCGCCCTGAGTCGGAGAAAAATAAACAGGATTGGATGGCAAACCTGATTGGGAAACTTTGAAAGTCAATGAAAAAACATCTTCTTGGAATTCTTCCAAATTTTGATTTATGCTTGACTTTAACTGAGGAGGAATAGTGTCAATAGCAGCCTCATCGTTTTCCAGAGCGTGTCTCCAGATTTTTTCATAAGTACTAAAAGTTCTTTGGCCATCAGCCCACGGCCACCAGCTATTGGAAATAAACCAGCCTTCGTGGTCATAAGTCCCGTCAATAATATCTTTGGAAGCAATAATTACTGCAGGGTGGAAATACACGAACATTATTGCTTCATAATCTCCCATTGGAAACAACTTATCCTTCAAAGAAAATGAATAACTTTTGCCTTCACCTTCAATACAATTACCAGAAGGCAGAAGAACAGAAACAGGTTCGAATGATTGGTCCCTTTTTTTGAACCCGTCAATTTTCCCGGGAGCAGATTTATAAATCATTAACCTACAATGCAAAATCAAATCATTTGCAGGCGCACTCTTAGCTTTAATCATATCATTACCCATATCAATTCTGATTTGTTCAATAGCATCTTTCAGGGTTACGCCGTCACTCAAACCAGCATCAGTGTTCGTGGTTACAATATCAGTCAAATTAAGGGAAGCAACTTCGATTGCAGGCTGTAATAACTTAGTGTATTTTGAAGTCCAACTATTATTAGCTCCTGTGTCCTCAAATATTTCAGCGCTGGTATTCCATTTCCTAATGTTCTTATCAGCATTCACAGAAATATAATAATTAATAGTAGCCTCCTGAGTTACAGGGTTAATTTCAAAACCATTCAGCAAAACATCAGGGGGAGAAGAAATCCATTTGGAGGTTGAAGAATAAATCCCGAGTTTTCCAAGATTGTAACCTGCAACAAAAAGCAACATATAATGGTTTGTGTAAACTGCTCCAAGAGTCCGGGTTCCTGTTCCCACGCCTCTTAAGGCAACACCCCCGAGTTTTCCTACACCTCTAGCCCCTCCAAGTACCCCCTGACTTGTCAACCAAGTTCCTCCTTTAATAGCGCCCAAAAATCCTCTCCAGGTAAACGCAACACCGCCAACAGCAAGGTTTCTTGCGCCCGTGTAAGTATTCCCGACAACTGATTTTAGTGTACCGCCTTGATTCCTGAACCAAACAATTACAGGAGTAGCACTGGTTTTTACTTTGTCAGTCAATGGCTTTGCTCCTTCACCTATAGCCGTTCTTATATCCCTCGCTCTATTAGCGGCACCAGTTCCGATAGTTTGTCTTGCTGTTGTAATACCCTGACGAATGACTCCAGGAGGAAGAGCCTTTTTCAGGGCTTTTGCTTTTTGAGATAAAGATGCTATTTCACTATTTAACCTGGTGATTTCTCTAGGGGCACTTTCCACAAGAGCCTTGGCTCTGATAAACGCGGTTCTTTTTAGATAAGGCACAGAAGAAGCCTCTTTGTAGCGATTATATAATTTGAGTGCTTTTGCAGCGCTTCTCTCCATACCTTTTAATTCCTTTGTTTTAGAAGCAACCTGCGCAACGACTTCTTTGTATTGTACAACGGCCTCTGAAGTGACAACTAACTCGTCCTGAGCAGCGCTTATTTCAGCCATCATTGCGTCGAACGCTTCAGCATTAAATGCGGTTGAATCCGCAAAGCAATTCTGCACAAAGAAAAAGAAGAAAATTACTGCAAAGATTTTTTTCATTCAGTTTTCCCCCTTACTCACAAAACTCTTCCAATACTGCAACTGACTCCTGAACAATGGTAACATCATTAACCAATAAATCAGAATTGAATGACAATTGCAATTCTTCAACTCCGCTTAACTCGATGTTTTCAATAATGAAATCGCTTGTCTCAAAGGAAAACTCCACTGCTTCGGTCTCGTACTCAATTTCTAAGGAAAGAAGTTCGTTAAGCTCGGGCAACAAATCACAATTCACTGTTTCGTCGTTGATTGAAACAATTTTGTCGTAGATTGCTTTCTTCTTTTCATTAAGTTCTACTAATTCAATGTAAAAATTGGCGGTGGTTATTAATTTCGGATTGCTTTCTGGAACAGAGTCCCTGAAGTGCCTTAAATCGTTTTTTAGTTTCAAAAATTTTTGCTCGGAAAAATTGTTTTCTATTTCACTTTCATTATTAAGGGAAAAAATTTCACCCTCCTGAAACCTCGCAATGGGAACATTGTTGTTTTCAACAATCGCATTCAGTTTAATTATTCCTTCTTCAAATGAAACCGCTTCTGAATCTGAAATTGAAGGAAGTACAAAAAATACTATAACCAGAATTATTACCACTGCGCCAATTATCATTGCCAGATTTTTGAATCTCGAATCCATAACCAAAATCCCTCCTCTTACTTGAATACCTCTTTAATAAATTTAAGATCAAGAATGGCCTTGCACTCGCCAATGGTTGCACAACCTATTATTGGTTTTTCAGGTTCTACTTCAGTTTCCCCAATGTGAAGCAAATATGAAGTTGAATCAAGCCAACCATTAGTTTTACAGTTTTGCACGTCTTTTTCACTGCAAACCTCTACCCTCAGCCACACTTTTTTTGCATCTGCCAAAGCTTCTTTCAAAGTAGATGGTTTATTATTCCACCACGCAGGGGTATTTTCCTTAAAATCGAAAGCGCCGACTTGAATAACACTGCTTTCAGCAGTATTATGGGCAACTACTTTTGAAAACTCAAGTTCACCGTGCTTTTCTTTATTGTAAGGAACTGGCTTCCCATCTTCCTCATACAGGTAACCGCCTGATTGCACCTGAACCCTTACACAATCACTCGAACTATCTTTACATGGGTCGCCTTTGCTTGGCTCTTTTTTCCATAACTCCAAAGTCCACTGGTAAATCGGAGCTGATTTTTCTCCGGCTTCGAAACTAACTTTGATTTTATCAGCAGGGGAATAATCAAGTTTATTCAAAACTCTCGGGTCTTTACCCAAATACTCTTCAAATGCTTTACTGTCTTTGGAGATTTGCAAAGATTTTACTTTTGGTGCTTTTGAATCAACAGAACCTGGTTCATCCCCAACAGCAGATAATAAAGCAGAGTAGGCAGCAATGAGATTTACCGAGCCTGCATCAAACTGGCAGACATGCAATTTAGGCAACTCTTTTTCTTTAAACTCAGTAATTGGTTTTGGTTCTCCGTTAACAAGAACTGATTTAATATACCAGGTGTTCCTGTTCTCATTTTCTCCGCTGAATGCACTTGCAGGCAAAGCATAAACAGTAGCTGGATTCACGGACAAAGGAAGAAATAAAGCATTGTCAGGCAATTCTGTTCCTCTCACCCTAAATTGGGCAGTTGCTTCGTCTTTTGCTTTTTTTAGCTCATCAACAAAAGAAGTGTACCCTTCTTTCACACCACTCCAAAAAGACTGGGCTCCAGAATAAGCAGATCCTACGGTTCTGCCTGTTTTTGCACCGAGCACTTCAAGAGTCGATCTGTACTTTGTTTCCTCGGAAAAGTATTCCTGTTCATTTTTAATCCAGCTTAACATCGAAGCACCGGTTTCTTTGGCGTTTTCAAAAAATGATTTGGCGCGGGATTTCCTGCTTTTAATTGCTTCTGCTCTTTCTTTTTTGATTCTCAACTCGTTTTTCTCATCTAATTCTTTTTCCAGTTCATCACAGGTTTTTGAAAATGAAAAAACAAGCGGTTTTGTAGGAATAATATTGCTGACTTTCACTTCAAACAAACCAGCATTTACTTTGGTGGTGTGCTTCAAATCAGGAAGATAAATTATTTCAACCGAAGCAAACTCGGGAGAAGGATCCCCTTCCATAATTCTTCCGTCAGGCTCATATGAAACCACTCTTAATTCGCCACCTGCAATATCAATGTATTCTCCTTTGTCCTGGCAAAAATAATATTTTACCTTGTTATCAGAACCAAAAGCCTCTGTTTTTATAATGGTTTCATCAATCGAAAAACTCGAACCAGGCGAACACTTTGTTGCATCAACCCCAAAGTAAAAAGGCAAGTCAACCGTTCTTTCATTGGATAAATCAAAATTCTTTTCATGAGTGTAAATGACTCCTGTATCAGGATCAGGCTTGAATTTTGCTTTTTTTCCATCTTTTCCAGTCACAACCAAACGAATGCTCAAATTCTTTAACATTAAATCATGTTTGGAAGAAGTTACCTCGATTCTCAAAGCACCTCCAATGGCTTCAAGCATTAATTCATCATCTACTGCTGCTGACAAATCATTAGGGATTGATTCATCTTTGTAAGAAAAAACCCTGAAAGTATATTCAACATCCTGATCAAACCCGCTTTGAGCACTTCCCTGTTTAAAAATCAAAAAGTTTTGGCTGGGGACTCTCACAGCAGTGTACTCAAACTTTGGGAGTCCATCAGCTGGGGAAATGTATGATTTTTCAACGACATACCCGGTTATTCCTGGCTTGGTTACTTCACCCCACACTAATTCAATTGAATCTTTTTTCTCAGGATTGTTCCACATTACTCGCCCAGGCCTTAAAAAATACAAATCATCAGTAGCACCTATAATTGAATCAATTGGAATCGACACTATTTTTTTTGTGCTTTGGAAAACAGAAACAGCAGTATTTTTTATGTTTTGCGCAGTACTCAAAGAATCGGAAGTATCCTCTTTTTCAGGTAGAACCATGGAAGGATCAACTCTGATAAAATTAATGGATCCAAGGGATGTTGAAATTCGGTCAAAAGCATCAACATTAGTTCCTTCCTTATAAGACAGGTTGCCTATGATTTTCTTTAATTCAGCCGGAGCGTCAATAACAAAAATATTAAACCTTGAATCATCAGTCAAGCCTTTTGACTGGCTTTTTGCAACACCAATTATTCTGTTTCCTGGAGCATAATCACTGCAATAATAAAAACTTGTATTAGTAACTTCAAATGCTGTACCCCCGGGAAAATAAGAACAATCAGCCCATTGATCACCATATTTCAAATCGACTTCTATTGTGTTTCCGCCGCCTAAAAAAAAACTGCCTTCTTCAACTTCATCAACCTTTAAACCAGTGGTTGTTACTCTTCCAACTTCTTTATCCACAAAATCATTCGTAGTGGAATCCTTGTTCCCCACAGAAGCAAACAGTAATTCGCTTAATTCGCTTTTCTTGGTGTCCTCCAAAAGAAGACCAAGTTCTGTTGCCTCATTTTTAAGCTGGACCTCTGCTTTGTAAACATAAACAAAAGACTTATAATCAGGGTAAACTGAATCCGGCAACTCGGTGGTGTATACTGCATAACCTTTTGGAGTTATGCTGGACTCGGCAATAGTAAAAGAAGAGCATAACAGCAGTGCAATTGTGAAAAACAGGATTTTACGCGCAGAGTTCATCAAAATCCTCTCCAACTTCTTTTAATCTTTCTAATTCATTCTCAAGACCACTGACATCAAAATCAAGGTTGCGTGCACTAACCCCGAATTCTTTCAAGTAATTTGAATTAAAACTTTTAATCAGGGAATTATTTTCATTTATTAATTGTACTAATGACTCGGCTTCATTAACCACTTCAGAATAATCGTTTCTTGCTTCTCCGCAAAAAGAAGCATAATCGGTTTCACTGAAATCAATTGAAAGAGAATCAGAATAAAATTGCCTCAGTTTTTCCACAACTTCAAGATTATTAACCTGAATATCAATTAATTTCTTTAGTGCATTGGAACTGTCAGAAGAACCTAAACTAGATTTTTTTGACGCGAGCTTATTCTTGAGTTCTTCCACTTGAAAAGGCTGCAAACCAATTATCTCTGACCCTTCATCAAAATCAATGTTTTCAATGTCGATTCCCTGTTCAAGCCAGATTGAATTCAGTTCAGCATTTTTTGAATCGAATTCATTTTCGGAAAAAAACAGGAAATACGCGCCTACTCCAATAAGAATTATTGTCAAAACTACAATTAACTTTGCATTACTCATTACAAAAACCAACCAAAATACTACACTAAACTATATTGAATGAATAAATTATATATATAATATTCTATTAGGGATATATATAGTATCCTGTTGAATTCTTTACAATTACCTATCAAGCGATTCGTATTACAGTAAATTTAATATATTTTATTATTATGACCTTTATTTAGCAGAACCTAGTGCACCACTTAAAGCACCCATTACTTCTTCGCCTTCAGGGCCACCTACGGCTTCAAAAGGCTCAATTTTAACCTCGCCTGATTTTTTATCACGAGTAACCAAAACATTTCCACCATTAATTGTTGATACTCCCACTTGGTTACCCCCAAACTCACGAACATCTATAAGATCTTCACGGCCTTTAAACTCTTGCGCATCTGCATTTGATTTTCTTTTCTTGTTTCGTTTTTTGTAAAGTGAATAAATTTTAGGAGCGCCCTTAACAGCGCTAGCACCCGCAATGAGAGCAATACCATATTTTGAAAGTAAAAGGTGGCCTGTTAACCCAGGAAAAGCAATAGCCGAAGCAATTCCAACCATTCCCAGACCTGCAGGAGTTTTGGTTATATCCCAAAGCCTAGTAACAACTGCCTTGCCAGCTCCATGAGCATCTGCTAATGCAGTTGAACCAACAGGCAGCACTATTTTTCCACCAACCCACTTCGCTGTTTTACCAACTGGTTTGAAAAAATATTTACCCGTGCCTCTACCAATAGCAGGAACAATTCTAATCGTGCCAACAGCTGCTTGAATAGGTAATCGAACAGCATGAACTGGGAGCTTAGCCATTTTTCTAAGTGCAACAACGCCTGCTCTTCTTCCAGCATTAGCAGCTCTAAATGGAGAAGAAATAATTTTCGTTGGATGCCTTACAGGATAAGTAACTCCACGAACTAAAGTTCCAGTAGTTTTCTTTGGATGCCTTACAGGATAAGTAACTCCTCTGAGTAAAGTTCCGGTAGCCCTAAACGGAGAATTAATTACTCGTTTTAGAACTCCTTCATTTCTTTTTCTAGCCATATATATTAAACAATGGAAACTTAATATATAATAATTACTATTCCAAACAAAAAGATTTTTGAAACAAAAAAAAAGCACCCGAATAAAAATCGGGTACATTTGCTAAGTTATTTAAAAATTGGGATTAGGCTCACTGTGGAAAAAATCCACAATATTATACTGCATCATTTATGATATATAAAGGTATCGTTTTTTAGAAAAAAATAAAGAAAAAAAAGCGATTAAAAGGGTTATTTTTAAAAAATAAAAAGAAATTCGGACTTACCGGTTAAAAAACACCGGCAAGTGCAAATGAAGCTGATATAACGGTAATTAAAACTACCAATTTATATAATATCTCATGGCGCATCGGGAATCATCTCCTTATTTGATTAAATTGATTATATGAAAGCAAAAACTTGTATTTATAGGTTTTGGTTTTGTTTTCGAAATAAAAATGCTT
>CAZHFT010000004.1:0-17333 GCA_964531875.1 uncultured archaeon
TGATAATTCTATTCCTGAAGTTAATGATCCTGCAATTACTCCTTTATTATTTGCAATTACATCATTTCCCACGAATAAATCTCCATAATTTGCAGTTGTTGCTTTTCCGTTTACTTTGAATTTTTTTTCAAGTTCTAAAAAATCTTTCTCAGTAATATTTGGATGTGCAATAAACCCTTTATTTGTTACTGTTAAGCATGCTCCTGCTAAATCAGTTTGAGCAACCCTACTTTTTTTGAATTTTATTCCAAAAAAAGAATTTAATTTTTTTATTGTTTCTTCTTTTAATAATGGGCTTGCTACTCCTGCATTTTTATTTAATGCGATTAAATTTCCTGTAGAAGTATAATCTTCAATTTGTATTATTTCAAGTCCTTCTTTTTCAAGTGCTCTTATTTCTTCTTTTTTCGTTATTTCTGAAACAACAAATTTGTTTCCTAATCCTACACATAAAAGACCTAATAATGAAGTTCCTGCTAAGCTTGTTTGAATGATTTTTACTTCTAATTTTTTTTCTATTACTTTTACTTCTTTTGAAAGTGCAGAATAAGGAAGAAGAGCTACTTCTTCCGTTACTGAAGAAAATATTCCCACATATGGACTACTACTTATAGTGCATCTTTCAAAGTTCATTCAAATTAACCTGTTTTTTTATTTACTTTTCCTTTTTATTTCTGAAGCTTTTGCTGATTTTTCTCTTTCTTTTTTCTCTTCAAGTTTTTCCTTATTTTCTTTATCTTTAGGATCTTCTTTTTTAGTTTCTTTTGTTTTCTTTTTTTCTTCTTTCTTTTTCTTTTCTTGTTCTCTTTTTTCAAGATAAGTTTTTAGCTCTTTTCCATTTTGAATAAAAACAATTACTTTTTCGTCTTCTTTTAACAGAATTGCTTCAATTTTTCTTGGAATATTTTTTGAATTAGCATGTAAGTAATTATTCACTTCATTGCTGATTAGTGTTTCTTTACTTCTTGTGTGTTTTTTTACAAATCTATGAATCACGTTTAATGCTTTTCTAATTCTTTTTTTTGGGGGAAACATGAACGCATTTCCTAAATTTATAACGTATTCTGCTTGTGTTCCTTTCATTTTTTTCCCTTTCCTTTTTTTAGTGTTGCAGTTTTAAATCTTTTACCACTTTTTATTTTTTTAGTATTTTCTATTTTTCCTTGTTCTCTTTGTTTTTTCTTGAACAAAGTCCCTAGGTCTGTTGATCTCCAATGTTTATGTGCTTTTTTATTCCAGATTCTTTTTCCTGCTTTTTGCAGAATCCATACTGGTGCATTGGTTAAACCTGGTCCAATTTCTTTTCTTGCAGAAATTAGGAATTCTTTTTTTTCTTCAGTTTTAGTTCCCATAAAATCACTTTCTCCTAATTGAAATTTCTCTTTTGCTTTTTAATTGCATTAAAATTTCTTTTACTTGAGCATCATTGAGTTTTCCTGTTACAAATCCTTTTTTCACTAATCCCATAATCGCTTGAAAAGCCTTTGAATAAAGGTCTTTGTTTATCAATCGAACATTACTCAATCTTGCTCTTGCTTCATCGTCAAGAACTTTTTTGAGTAGGGTTTGCATTTGGTTTTCTACTTCAAACTCTTTTTGCTCTTCCTCCTTTTGTTCCATGTATTTTTGTTTTAATTCCTCAAGCTTTTTTTGCTTCAGTTCTTCGCTGTTCATGTTCAGCCTCTTTTTTTTTGTGTATTCTTTCAGCATCAGCTTTTTGCTCTGCTTTTTTCTTATTATTCATTATTTTTGTAAGTCTTTCTTGTTTTTCTTGAGCTTTTTTTCGTTCTTGTTCAGCAACAATTTTTTCTAGCTCTTTTGCTTTTGAATAAAGAAGTTTTTCTCCTTTTCCAGTAACAATTCTGCCTTTTTTTTCTTTTTTTAAAAGGCCTTCTTTTTCAAGAGATTGTAAACAAACTCTAATTATTTTCCCTGATGCTTTTCTTTTCTTTTCAGGTTTTACTCCTCGGTTCTTTCGGCCTCCATAATATGATCTAAGGCTTTCTGTTCCAGAAGCTCCGTTTCTGTAAATTTGATATAGTACACTTGCATTCCTAACAAAAAACCAGTCAGGATTGTTTGGTGTTCTTTCTTTGTGTGAACCTGTTTTTACATAATCTATAAAATCAGGTTGTTTTATTTTGTTTTTCAGTTCCTTAGCAACTTCTTCTATAAGCATTGCCGTTGGCACGTCAAAAATACCCATTAATGTTTCACCTTTTTTTACCTTGTTTTTCTCCTTTCGGAGAATGTTAGTTCAAATCTTCAATTGAAGACAAACTCCTAATTTAGAATTAGAAGTAAACTAATTGCTCTTAAAAAGCTTTAAAAAGGTGAGTTTTTAGGGGATTTTTTTAGGTAAAATTTACTTTGCTAATAATTAAGGAGTAACGACACTTGTTGCGTAAATAACGCAGGCATCGGTAGTTCCCGGTACTACTGGAGGAGTCCACTTTACTGCAGGATAATTTATTTCTGATTCGGTTATTGTAACACTTGCTCCGTTGTTAAGTGTTTTTGGTGAAGTGTCTCCAGGGTAAATTTGGACGCTTGAGAAATTATTTCCACCTGTTGGGTGATCCATTAGTTGTATAGTAAGTGGGAATGTTGTAGTGAAACTAATTAGGTCGCATCCTGTTCCAAGGGTGCCTATTACTGTTACAGGATTCGCGGTTTTTGTTATTTCTTCCACTCCTGAGAAAATGTTTAATGAACAATTAATCCCGTCAATGTTTGTTATGCTTATTATACCTAATCCATTTTCTGTGTTAGGAAAACTGAAATTATAGGATACACCCCCTGCACTGTCATCAGCAACACATGCAAATCTCACATTGTATATTGTTCCGCTTGTTCCTCCGATTATTTCTAGTCTTTTTTGTTCGATTAAACTTAATGCACTGTCAGTTGTTGCTTGTGTGTCTGTTTGTCCTTGGTTTGCGATTCCTAGTAGTAGGGTTATTACGATTACTGCGACGAGTACGGCTCCGCCGATTAGTAATAGGTATTCAAGTGCTCCTTGTGCTTTTTGCATGATGATTGTAATTAGTTTTTTCTTTTATTTAATTATACAGTATAAATTATTTCAAGAGTTGGGGGGTTGGTGTTGCCGAATCCACGCCAGCACCTGTAATTGTTATAGCCTAGTCCATCTATATCCCCGCCTTTAAATTCTAAATAAATATTAGCAGTGCCTGTCGGTATTGCGCCTGCAATTTCAAATGATTTGTATCCAAGTACACATGATGCTGGATCCGGAGTTACGCTTACTTCCCATCCTGTAGGTTCAGAATTATCTCCGCTTGTGTAACTTTGTTCACAAGTAAAACTGCTATTAGTGTAAACATAAATAGGGTCCGAATTTATACATGTGGCTGCAATATTAGTGTATTGATAAAGAGCTAATGTTGCTGAATTTATTGTTGCACTCGTAGGAATTGGCGATGGAACTGTAAAACTAAGCACTCCCCCATAATCAGTTCTTGATATAGAATAGTCAGTTCTTGTACAAAAATTACCACTAATAATACAATTTGCGGCTGTAGCAGATTTAGAGCCAGTAAGCATTGCAATAACTGTTGTTTGAGTTCCTCCAGTTCCGCCCCCTGTTCCGTCAATTAGTTCTGCTCTTTTTTGTTCGATTAAACTTAATGCACTGTCAGTTGTTGCTTGTGTGTCTGTTTGTCCTTGGTTTGCGATTCCTAGTAGTAGGGTTATTACGATTACTGCGACGAGTACGGCTCCGCCGATTAGTAATAGGTATTCAAGTGCTCCTTGTGCTTTTTGCATGATGATTGTAATTAGTTTTTTCTTTTATTTAAGTCTTATTGTTCTTTTAGTTTTACACTCAAAACATTCTACAATTAATTTTTCTTCTTGTTTTTCAATTATTGTATTTTTTCCTTCTTTTAAAAAAGCACCACATTTTTTGCAAAATTTTTGCTTTAATTCAGGAGTCATTCTAATTTTTGCTTTTTTTGCAATTTCACGTATAATTTCAACATATCTGTTGCTCCGTTCTGGATGTAATTCAAATTCTTGTTCTGCTAATTCAAACAATCTGTAAATTCTTTCTAATCCAATTGTTTGCATTTTTGAATGTTT
Source organism: uncultured archaeon (assembly GCA_964531875.1). Classification (GTDB taxonomy): domain Archaea; phylum Iainarchaeota; class Iainarchaeia; order Iainarchaeales; family Iainarchaeaceae; genus UBA493. The sequence continues at coordinate 4,105 of CAZHFT010000004.1, forward strand.
CATACTAAATTAATTGCACATTTGTTTTGAAAAAGTAATCTATTATAAAAAAATTAGTAGGATATTTTTTGAATGCATCCGCGGGGCCCCAGAACAGCCTTTTTCCTTGGAAAAATCCTGGGGAAAAAGAAAGAAGTATTTTTGAATGCATCCGCGGGGACTCGAACCCCGACTGAGAGCTAACTCCAAACCTGCTTTTAGTAAAGCTTTTGCCGCCTCTCTCAAGAGAGGGGTAAAAGGTTTGTGGAAGGCTCTAATGCTACCATTACACCACAGATGCTTTAAAGTAATTTCAGTTGAACAAGATTTTAAAACTAATGTTTTTTTAGTAAGTTTAATTAAAATAAAGAAGCAATCATTAGTTAGATTATATGAAAAGCAGGTTTATTGTTTTTGAAGGAATTGATGGCGCAGGTAAAGGAACTATTGTTTCAGGAGTTAAAAAACTTCTTTTAGAACAAGGGGTTTCTGAAGAAAAAATTCTTGTTACTGCTGAACCAACCAACGGAGCATATGGATTAAAAGTTAGACAATTATTGAAAAATAGTTCTTCTCCTGAAAGTAATGCACATTTGTTTCTTGAATTATATGTTAAAGATAGAGAACAACATTTGGATGAAGAAATTATTCCTGCTTTAAAACAAGAAAAAATAGTTTTGTGTGATCGTTTTAAGTACAGCACTTTTGTTTATCAATTATTACAAGGGATTCCTTTAGAAAAAATTAAAAAGTTACATTCTAATTTCATTGTTCCCGATTTAGTTTTTGTTCTGGATGTTTCTGCTGAAATTTCACTTAAAAGAATCAATATCGATTCTAAACGTGAGGGGCTTGATTCTTTTGAACGAAAAGATTTTCTTGAAAAAGTACGAGAAGGTTTTCTTTCATTGAAAGAAATTTTTCCTAATGAAAATATTATTATAATTGATTCTTCAAGAAAAATAAACCAAATTCAAAAAGAAGTTTTTGAAATCATTTGGAATTCTATTAAAAAAAAATAAATGCGACCGCCGGGAATTGAACCCGGATCTGAGCCTTGGCAAGGCCCAATCATAACCACTAGACCACGGTCGCAACCTTTTCTTTTTCATGCCCTTTGGGCAAAAGAAAAGCTTGGCCAAAAGAAAAAGCCAAGACAAATTCTCTAAAAAAGAAATATAAAATAATTTCCGAACACAAATCCTTTTAAAACTCATTTTCTTAATAAGACTAATCCTATTAGGGTTATTAGGAATAATATCCCTATGCTTATTGCCCCCATAATTAAAATTTCTTCGTTATTTTCTTGTTTTTGAGCATTTTCGAGGGGTATTTCTTTAGAAATTATTTTTTCGGTTTCTTTTTTCGGAATGGTAAACTCAATTTTTCGTGTTTCATCGCCTATAATGTTTACTGTTACTTTTCCTTCTTTTATATTATTTATTAAAAAACTTAGTTTTTTTTCTTCAAATGCTTTTAACTCTATTTTTTTTCCATCCACTTGATTTTCTTCAAAGAAAATTTCTATTTCAGTTTCTCCTGTTGTATCTCCAAGATTTTCAAGCATTATTTTTATTTCTAATGTTTTATTTGAAATAAATGGACTTATATCTTTTATTCGAATATTTGATTTATTTTGAACGTATTCTTTTTCAGGAATAACCTTTATTGTATCTGATACATTCCCATCAGGAAGAAGTAACAAAAAACCATAATCATAATATCCGTTTTCAAATTTTTCTTCTGGCGCTTTTATTTCCCAAGTTATTGTTTTTGTTTCATTTTTTTTAAAGTAAATAAGTTTTTCTTTAGCATTTGATTTGAAGTTTTCATGTAAGATTAATTCAATTGGAAAGATTGCATTTTTTTGAGAAGTATTTGTTAATTTTGTTGTTATTTCAAATGTTTCTCCTGTTTGAACTTGAGTAGGTTTTATTATTTCTGCATTAATAAGATTGTCAAAAAATTCAATCGAGTTTAGTTTAACATCTAAACTTGGTTCTGATTGAATTGTAATTTTTTTCTTGCTTTTTGTTTTTGCTGAAAAATCAATTGCTTTGTTCGCATCAAAAGTTTTTGCTATTGCGAAATGTGCAGCGTCAACATATCCTGCTTCTCCATAAGTAGAGTCAACTCCAATCCACCCAGTGTTTGGTAAGTAAACTTCTATCCATCCGTGTAATCCAAATCGTTCTCCATCATAACTTATTCCTGTAACATATCTTGCAGGTATTCCTTTTATTCGCATGAATGCAGCGGTAAGATTTGCAAATTCATCACATACTCCTGCCCCAGAATTATATGTTTGTTTTGCTGAGTATACTCCGTTGTAATAATTTTCAAAATCATATTGTATATTAGTATTTACCCATTCGGTTATTTCGCTTATTGTTTCAATTTCTGAATTTGAATTAAATTCAATCATTGCTTTGCTTTGTAGTTCTGAATCATTAACTTCAATGTATTCAGTTTCTTCAAGAAATCTATCAAAATTAATTATTTTTTTAGATAAATTATAATCTTCTTCTAATCCAATTTCTGCAATTTTTTTTATTTTTGTTTCTCTTACAATTTTAAAAATTGGTGTTTTTGTATATTTGTATAAATCATTTATTTTGTAGGATGCATAATATAATTCATTTTTTGTAACTTTTGTTGGGGTGAATCTTTTCCCTCCAATTTCCATGAATTCGTTTGTGTAATATATCTCTTGGCCATATCCTTCTTGCACTGAAAGAAAAAATAATTCTAATGTATCCCCTTGATTAATTGCGCCTGAAAAACTTCCATTAATTTCTGAAGTAATTGTCACATCCATTGATTTTACAGTTGATGGTCTAAATTCTTGCGAGTAAACACTTGCGCAAAGCAATATTAAAAAAACTAAAATAAATTTTTTCATTCAGATTCCTTGTTTTTCATTAATTCTTTTCCAATTTTTTGTTGACCTCTTATAAAATCTAAGATCCCTATTTTTCCTTGTTTTACTTGATTTTTTAAATTCTCATAAGTCTCATTGAATTCTTTTCTTTCTTCATAACTCATGGGGGCAAATCTTATGAAAGTTATTTGGAGAATCAACCAGAAAACATAATAATTTAGGGTTGACGGATTTGCAGCAACATCAAAAAACGATGTGTCTGAAGTAATCGCAAGAGTCATTGCAGTTATCCAGAATGCAAAAAAAGTTATGGCAAATGATCCCATGAGTGAATTTGAAAAATAATCTAAAATATTTGTTGAAAATTTTCTTTTGAATGCTTCTCCTGCAAGTCTATCAAGTATAATTACTATAAAAAAAGAAACGAAAAGCCATACAAATATTAACAAGGGGTCATTGCTTTGCCCCAAGAAACTCAGGGCGTCTTCTACAGGAAATATTTTGACTAGTTCTGCTGATTGCAGCAAAAAAACTATTGCAATAACTGTTCCTATTAAGTATCTTATTTTTCTCATTGCAATAATTAGTGTTTATTGTATATTATATTCTTTTTGAAAATACAAGTATTGTTGCTAATCAAAGTGCTTCAAGTCTTTTGATTCTTTCAAGAATTGGTGGGTGGGTTGAAAATAAACCATCCATCATTCCTTTTCTGTTTTTTAAAGGATTATCAATGTAAAGGTGTGATGTTGCTTTGTTTGCTGCCTCAAGAACTTCTTTGTCTCCACCAATTTTCTTAAGTGCGTTAGCCAGTCCCCTTGGGTTTCTTGTGAGCATTCCTGCACTTGCATCTGCAAGGTATTCTCTTTGTCGGGATATCGCCATTTTGATTATCATTGCAACAATAGGAGTTAAGATTGCCAGCACTACCCCGCCTACAAGCATAATTATTTGCATTTGTCCGCCTTTTTTGTCATGCCTTCCCCAAAGTACACTTCTCAATAAAATATCACTTAGTAATGCACTCAATCCAACTAATACAACAACCATCATCATTAGTCTTATATCATAATTTTTTATGTGGCTCATTTCATGTGCAATTACGCCTTCGAGTTCTTCTCTGTTAAGTTTTTGTAAAATTCCAGTGGTAACTACTATTGATGAATGTTCTGGGTCTCTTCCTGTTGCAAATGCATTCAATGCAGTATCTTGAATCACATATGCTTTTGGTTTTGGGATTCCTGCAGCAATTGAAAGGCCGTCAATTAAATTGAATAGATAAGGATATTCTTGTTTTTTTACTTCTTTTGCTCCGCTTATTCCAAGTACAATTTTATCGCCTAAAAAATAATTAATTAAAATAAAAATTATAAGAAAAAATATTCCAAGAACTATTCCTAAGGTTCCGCCTCCTTGAAACCATACTTCGCCAAGAACCCAAGATAAGAGAGCCACAAAAACTGAAAAAAATAGTACTAACAGTATTGTGTTTCTCTTGTTCTCGTTTATTTGTTCATACATTAAATCACTAATTTTAGAATTTTACTTTTACTGGTTCTCTTGCAGTTTCTTCTATTTCAAAGTATTCTTTTTTATTAAAACCAAAAATACTTGCGATTATGCTATTAGGTAGTACTTCTGTTTTTGTGTTGAACTTCAAAACTTCATCGTTGTAAAATTGTCTTGTGTAAGCAATTTTTGATTCGATTCCTGAGAGTTCTTCTTGTAGCATTAAAAAATTTTTATTTGCTTTTAATTCTGGGTATGCTTCTGAAACAGCAAATATTGATTTCAATGCTCCTGAAAGCATATTTTCTGCTTCTGCTTGTTCCTTTACTCCCTGTGCTTTTGTTATTAATGCTCTTGCTTCGGTTACCATTTTGAAAGTTTCTTTTTCATGTTTTGCATAACCTTTTACTGTTTCCATTAAATTTGGAACTAAATCAAATCTTCGCTTTAGTTGAACATCAATTTGACTCCAAGCATTTTCTATTCTGTTTTTTAGTTGTACAAAATTATTGTAAGCTAAAACTAGCCAAACCAAAAAAATTGCTAATCCAAATAATATAATTATTCCAATTAATTCAATCAAATTAATCACCCTCCTGTTCTTTTTAGAAAAAAACTTTATTTAACTTAATTGGTTTTTGAATAAAAATTCGTTTAAAAAGACAAGTTTATTTCGCTATTGCTTTCAATCTGTAAATATTTTCCAGTTCCTTCGGGGTAGCATTAGCCAATGTTTCTGAATAAGTTAAAAGACGCTTATTTGGTAAAAGAAGTTCGTTTATCGGTTTAACATTAACTGAAAAACCCGCCGCGTGAAGAAGTTTTTTCATCAGCGGTATTTCAGTATCCATTGTTGTTAAAAAAAAGCTCCCTGGTTTTTTCAGGACCCTGTGGATTTCTTCAAAAAGTTTTTTTTCTGCAGGTATATAATTTCCTTCAACGTCAAAGTGTTTCATACTGCGTATACTTCTGATTGAAAAATCCGCATTTATGATTCTAATGCTGTTATCGGGCTGTTCTTTTAAATAGTTCATCGCATCTTTTCGGTGGTGTTCCAGATTTTGTAAGTTAACTGTATGTCTGGTTTGGGCGTCCACCGAAACAAATCTTTTTTCAGGGTGCTTTTCAGCAAGCAGATTTACTCTTACATTTCTTCCGCTTCCAAGATCCAGAAAATGGATTGGTTTTTCAGGTCTTTTTCTAAGCATTTTATTCGTTTATATTTACAGTGTAAACAGTTATAATTAAATTTGGCACAATCAACAGTTAGAATTTTAGTTGGTGGAAAGAATTCTAGGTCATACTCTATGGGCACGACATATTTTCTTTTTAATAAAAATAAGAGTGGGCCAGGGAGGACTCGAACCTCCGATCCTCTCCGTGTAAAGGAGATGTCATAGCCACTAGACCACAAGCCCATTTTCGAATGTTAAAAGAAAAAATTATTTTTCTTTTTTTTCTATTTAATTTCCGATTAAAAACAATTATAAATCTTGCAATTGTGTTTGCGAAATCATTTTTTGTTATGTTTAATAGTTTTCTTGGTTTTGCTGAATTTTGTATAATTAAACCCTATGCGCCTCATTTAGTAAATCCTTTAAAAAACAGTTTATTTGAGTAAAGTAATATGAAGGAGTATTATTTTGATGAAGAATTAATTCAAGGATTGATTAAATCAAGACCTAATCGTTTCATAATGTTAGTTGAAATTAAGGGTAAAATTGAGAAATGCCATTGTCCTTCAACAGGTAGAATTGGAAATATTTTATTTGAAAATATTCCTTGTTTACTTTCAAAATCTACTAGTAAAATAAGAAAGACAAAGTATACTGTGGAGGCAATTTCCCCCGTGGTTGGAAAATGGGTCGGGATTAATCAAACAAAAGCAAATTCATATATTAATTTTTTTCTTAAAAATAATCTTCTTAAAAAAATCATTGATGTTAAAGAAGTAAAAAGAGAAGTAAAATTAAATACTTCAAAAATTGATTTTTTAATAAATGGGGACTGTTTTCTTGAAGTAAAAACACTCTTAAGAAATCTTCCTTACGGGGATAAAAAAGATAATTCAAAATTTAATTCTTTTGAAAGATTAGGTAGACATTTTCAAGATATTTCTCTTCAAATTAAAAAGGGGCAACGGGCAATAGTGCTTTTGTGTTATTTGTATGCTGCTGATAAATTTGAAGTTCCTAAAGAATCTAATAAAGAAATTGAAAACATTGTAAAAAAAGCTACTTTAAGAGGGCTTGAAAATTGGCAAATTAATCTTAAATTAGATAAAAAAAGAATTTCGATTATTAATTATTTTAAATTAAATTTATTTTAACTCAAAAAAAGTAAATTAAATCGATTTATGTTCTAATTTCAAAAGCATTTTTTTTTAGTATTTTAATTAGCAGAGGGTATTAATGTTAAAATAAGAAATAAACCTTGCCACTTCTCTAATTATGAAACATTTATATATTTTACAATAGTATTCTTTTCGGTGATTTATAATGAAGAAAATAGTTTATTTTAGAATTGCAGGTAAAGATGTACATTTGCCAAAATTAATTGGTGCGTTTGTAATCTTTGCAGCTGTTTTGATGTTTATTCAATCTTCTGCAGTAATGTTTGATTCTTGGGACGCGGCTAAGGACACAGGTAAATGTATTCAATTAGCTTCAGCTAATTCATTAAGGGAAGAAGTTGGACCTGATTTGTATCCTAAATGTAGAGAATTAGCTACTCCTCTTGGAATTTATGTTAGAGATGGACAAGATAATCTTACCACAAGACAATTTTGGGGTAGTCTTCTTGGGCCAGTTGCATCAATAATGTTTTGGCTTGCAATATTGTTTTTTGGTTTGATTCTTTATAAAACCGGAGAACTTGTTTTGCCTATTGAACAAACAACTGTGGATGTTCCAAGTAAACCTGTTAGTAAAGTAATCCTAAAAAAGAAAAAGTAATTTAATTTGTAAGGCAACTATAATGCAGTTGCCTTTACATTCTTATTTTCTTTAATTTTTCCTTTTCTTGCACCTATTACGTATTTTACTCCAGTTTTTTCAGCTGCATCAAGAAGTCTTTTTGTTATTACTCCGTCGAATACAATTGAAATTGGTTTTTTCTTTGTTTTTCCAAGTTCGGTTACAAGGTCTTTTACTTTTATTTCTTTGATTGGTTTATTTTTCCCGTCAAATAATTTTGCTTTCATTGAACCTTTTAATTTTTCAAGAATAGGTTTGTATGTTTCTTCTTCTTTTTTAGTTAGAACTTTTATTGTTTCTTCTATTATTTCTCTTTCAATTGGTTCTCTTGGTCTTCCCATTGGTCTTGTAGAGGGTCTTCTATCTGACCATCGTGAATCTCTTGGAGCACCCATTGAAGGTCTTCTATCTCTTGAGTAGTTGTTTCTAGTATTTGAGTATGGTTTGTCTCTTGAGTAGTTGTTTCCTTCTCTTGGACTGTTTCCTTCTCTTTGATATGGTTTGTCTCTTGGGTAAGTAGTTCTACCTTCATAAGGCCGTCTTTCATAAGGTTTTCTTTGTGCTTGTTCATTTATTTCTTCTGAAGCAGGTACTCTTTTTTTGAGTGCTTGTAGTATTTCTTTTCTTTCAAGTTCTTCTACTTCTTTTCCATCTGGAGCATGTGCAATGTAGGTTACAGTAGTTAGTTGTGCAAGTTTTCTTGCGTTTAGTACTCCACCTCTGTCCCCATCAACAAATGCAGTTACTTCCTTTTTTTTACATAATTCAATTATTTCTTTTGAAATATTTGAACCATTCATTCCGGCTACATTTTTTATTTGGTTTTTGAGTAAATTAATTACATCTGCTCTTCCTTCTACAATTATGAGTTCTTTATTTTTGTCAATATCTGGTCCTGCAGGTATTTTGCTTGGGCCGTATAATACTATGTCTGCGGCTCTTACTTTTTCTCTTAATTCTTCGCTTAAAATTTGAGAATTAGGTGATGATTTATTCATCATTTTTTTTAAGAGTTCTTGTGCTCTTGATTTTATTTCTTCTCTTTTGTTTGTTCTTGTGTCTTCAATATCTATTATTTTAAAACTTGATTCGCATGGTCCAACTTTATCAACACTTTCTATTCCTGCTGCTAACAAACTGGTTTCTGCCATGTCTAATGATGAGGGAACTGTTACGCTTCCTTTTGTTCTTCCCATTGCGGTTTTGTGATTTATTTCAATTCTTCCGAGTTTTCCATTTTTTTGAAGTTCTTTCAAATCCATTTCGTCTCCGAGTAATCCTTCACTTTGACCGAATATTGCTCCGATTATATCTGGTTTATCAACTATTCCATCAATTTCAAAATCAAGTTTAATCAAATATTTTACTGTATTTACGTATGTTTTTGCCATTTAATCATCTCCTATGTTTTTTTTAGAATTAGGTTTTTGATGAGAGAATTTTTAGGAATTGGTCTTTTGAAATCCCTTTCAATAAGACTTTTTTTTTCCTACTTTTTTCTCCAATGATTAATTGCACTTTGGATTGAAAAATTTTTTCAAGTTTTTTAACAAGTTCTTTATTTGCTTGTCCCTTGATAGCTTTTCCCTGTACTTTTATTTTCAGGGCGTTCGTCCATTGATTGAATCCAATTATATTGAATTCTTTTGAGTTCGGAATTACTTCCAACTCAATCTCAGTTTCGTTAATCATAACTTATTTCAAACCAATTAATCACAATTTTTTTGTGAAATTTAAAACATCAAAAACCCAATTGGGTAAATGTCATACTTGCTCAATATTGAACAATATATTAGTTTTTAGTAGAAAAGTATATTAACCCATCTTAAATAGCTTAAAAACGCGTTATTCGGCGTAAAAGAGTAAAATAACTTTGTTTTATTCAATTAAACTTAATTCATAATTTGCACTGCGGTTGTAAATTTGCCTGTTTTTTTAACCCTATAGGTTTGTCCTTCGAGCTCGAATATTTGTCCGTTTTTGAATTTTTGTTGTCTAGCATACGCGTTCACTCTAGTCATTCTTTTTCTTGTTTCTGCTGAGATGGGTCTATAATTGGCAGGTGCTTTAGGCGAAGCTGGGGGTTCTCGTCTTTTGAACATAGCAGTAATTGCAGTTAAAATTTTTTTCATATACTTTACCCATTAAAATAAATACTCGATTTTATATAATGGTTTCACATGGCTGGGTATAATAAAGGCGCTAATGCTGAAAGAGAATTAATTCGTTTATTTTGGAGTAAGGGATTTGCTGTTGCTCGTACTGCGGGTTCTGGAAAGAATGCTTTGCCTATGCCTGATTTAATTGTTCTGGGTAAGGGTAGAAAGATTGTTATTGAGGCGAAAGCATGGCGAAGTGATTATTTGAATATTGTTGAAGCTCAAATGGATGAGTTATTTAAATGGCAAGAAATTGGTGAAGCTGAGATTTTTGTTGCTTGGAAATACCCTAATAAGGGATGGTTTTTTTTAACTCCTAAAGATTTTAATAAAAATAAAAATTATACTATTTCTTTTAAAAAAGCTCAAAAAATAGGAGTAACTATAGATGTGTTAATTGAAAATCAAAATCAATCATTACTTTAAAAACACTCCTTATCACATTTCTTATTGTATGCTTGAATTTGAATTATTAATAAAACAAATTGAATACCTTTATGCTAAAGAAAAAAGTATTCTTAAGAAAATTCATTTAGAAACTGCATTAAAGGCTCTGAAAGAATATGAAAGATTAAGCCAAGACTAATTTTTTCTTATAAAATGTAAATTCCAGCCTTTTAATTCTTTTTTATAAAATTTAATTTTTCTTTTAATTCTTTCTTGATTTGAACCCGGATCAATTTCGATAGTAATTCCAATTATTTGGTCAGGAGTAGCTCTTTGTAAATTTGCAACATCCTGTTGGTTTTCATTAGTAGTAGCTTTTCCCATAATTTCTAAAGTGAATCTATCATTGTTTGTTATATGCCCTGGATTGTTTTCTCTTAATCCAATTCCTGTAGCTCTTCTTTTTCCTCTAATATACACATTCGCATGCATCATATTTGATTTGAATCCTTCGCGTAATATTTTTTTTAAAGTTTCAAATTTTATAAGTCCTGTTCTGTTTAGTGTTATACTATGAGTGAATGGGTGTTGTCTAATTACTATTTTGCCTTTACTACCTCTAACTATTTGGAGATTAATTTTTCCGCTTTTTAATTCTGCCCAAAAATTTACAGTTTTTCTATTTTGTTGATGAACATCATTAATTGCAGTAAGCAAATCTCGCCTAAACTCTTCCGGATTTTTTAATGGGTTGCCTGTTTCACTAAAAATTCTTGCAATTTCATTTGCATTTATTTTTTTTACTTCTTCAGGGAGTCCTCTAAAATGCACAAATGTAGCATCTCCTTTTGAAGATTTCCTTTTTATTATAGGCATAAAATAGATGTTTCGTTATTCTATTTTAAATTACTGTGGCAACAAATAACATTGTTACTGTGATTAATCCCATTATTGTCATTATGATTAATGAGTCTATTGATAATGGTTTTCCAAAACTTGAGTAAAATAAGTATGCGTCTCCTGCTCCGAATAATAATCCCAGTAGCATGAGTGCGTTTCCAATGAGTTTATTTCTTCCTCCGACTCCTTTAATTTTTACTTCATCCATGTCGATTTGGATTTCTCTTACTGCTTCGCCTAATTCGTTTAGTTTTCCCTTTACTCTTTCGTTTAATTCGTTTACTTTTTGTATGTTGCCGCTTATTTGTTCTTCAAACGTGTGACTTTGTCCAGTAATATCTTTTTCATATTCTTTTAAATCGCTTATAACTGCTTTTGTTAATTGTTGTCTTGAAGAGTCTGCAGAAGTAACTGCTTCTTCTTGCATAAATTTTTCAAGTGCTGGTTTTTCATTTTCAAGTTCTTTTGCAACTATTTTTTTTATTTCTCCTTTGAGTAATGCAAAAGTATCTGCTTGTCCAAGTAGAAGTAATTTTTTTGCTTTTTCAGGTTCTACTCCAAGGTCTTTTAATGTGCTAATTATTTTGTCTTCACTTTCACCTTCTTTAACCATTTTTTCAATGATTTCGATTATACTTGTTTCTTTTGGATTTGCCATTTTACTCAACGTTTATTTTTTGTTCAAATTCTTCATTAGTATTTGCGGATTTTATCTTAAAATAGATTACGGTTTCTCCTTTTTTTGTAGGTAAGAGAGAATACGAAATTTTTTTACATTCTTCAGGTTGAATGCTTGTTGTTTCTGTTTTATTTGGTTCAGAAAAGAATCCTACTTCATGCTCTTCAGTTATTTTGAAGTCTTCTTTTTGATTTGTTTTATTGCATAGTTCAATTGAAAAAGGAAAACTTTTTCCAAACTTAATTTCATCGGGGAAATTTATTTTTATGGATGTATTTTCTTTTCGTTGTAATACAATTGTTTTTTCAATAGTCATGTGAAATTGACTTGTTGCTAATAAAATTATTGTGTTGGCACTTATATTATCTAAGTTAAGTAATTTTTTTTGTTTCGCTTCAAGCAGGTAAAAAGTATTCAAATCATTTTCAAGTTTGTCTTCTTTGTTTAGTAAATATTTTATTGAAACATTATTTATTGGGTGGTCTGAATTATTGTAAATGTATATGTCTTTTGTTCCTTTTAGTTCGTTAAATTCTTCAGTAATCTCAAGTCCTGAGTTAAATAAAAATAAGTATACAATTATTAATGCAAATACTGCGTAAGCAAATAAAAACCAGTACAAAACTTTTCTTGCTTTTTGAGGAATCATTCATTAATAATAGGCGTTGTTTTTTTTAAACTTATTTTACCCTTCTGAAAGTCAGTTAATAGTACTCTTGTTGCTTCTGTGATGTCTGGAAGCCCACCTTTTATTAGTCTATTTTTGGATAATGCAAGTTTTTCAAGAAATTCTTCACCAGTTTCTGCTTTTATGTTGTAAAATTTTTCAATTGTTTGTTTATTATTTTTTATTACAAGTTCTGCTACTTCTAATCCTGTTCCTTCTAAATCTTTTAATTGTTGAATATTTTTTGCAGAAAGTAATATGAGTAGTGTTTCATCGGTTTCTTTAAATTGAAGAATTCCCGGAGTATCTATTAGAATTATTTTTTCGCTAATTCTTATTTTTTGCATTCCTTTTGTAAATCCTGCGGTTGAAGAAGTTTTTGCACTTTTTTTTCCTTTAAGCATATTAATTATGCTACTTTTTCCAGTGTTTGGATAACCCACGACTGCGATAGTTATTTCTTTTTTGTCAGTCATTTTTCCTATTGCTTCTTTTAGTTTTATGTTTCCTCTTTTTTGTTTTGCTGAAACAAATACGCTTGTAGTTCCTAATTCTTTTTTTTGTCTTTTTAAATCTTCATCAGTAACCAAATCGGATTTATTTATTACTATTAATAATTTTTTTCTTTTGTGTTTTATAAGTCGTTCAAGATCTCGATTTCTACTTTTTGCCGGAAATCTTGCATCAACCACTTCTAAAATAAGGTCTGCGTCAGTGATTACTCTTGTTACTACGCTTAAAAAGTTTTTTCTCATTTAACTGCTCCTTTTAGAATATGGGTTGCCGAGTTTAGTAAGTAAATACTTCCAAATAAAAATAATCCAAAAATCACTAATATTCCTACTGGGCTTGAGTTAGATAATGCGTTTTCTAATTTGAATACCTGTTGAAAACTTGTTAAGAATGAAAGTAATACAAAAGATGCAAATAATGTAAGCATACCTATTGCAAAATAAATAATTTTTTTTGGTTCCATTGTTTTTTCCTTATAATAATTTAAGGTCTTTAGTAAATTTATTTAATTCTTTTTCTGTTGCTGGTCCAACTCCAACACATGTTGCTTTTCCTGATGCTATTTGATTTCTTCCGGCAT
>CAZHFT010000005.1:0-15906 GCA_964531875.1 uncultured archaeon
TTCAACTATAGGAAATTTCCCACAAATTTTATCTGATGATCCTGCAGTAGTAGAAATTGGTGCAAAAAAAGACGATTTAATTAAAATAACTAGAAAAAGCATTACCGCTGGAACAAGCATGTATTATAGAGTGGTGGTGTAAAATGATTAATGGTTGGTCATTGATTGATTCTTATTTTAGAGATAAAGATATTGCACAAATGGAAATTGATTCATTTAATCAATTTGTTCAAAAAAAACTTCCTGAAATAATTCAAGAAAACAAAGAAGTTGTTCCTAAAATAGAAGAAGTAAAAGTTGAATTTGAAAAAGTTGATATTCTTAAACCAAGAATTGTTGAAGCTGATGGAAGCCCAAGACTTGATCTTTATCCAATGGAAGCAAGATTAAGAAACCGAACATACTCTAGCCCTATTTATTTAACAATGAAACTAATGCGAAGAGATGTTGAACAGGATAAAAAAGAAACTTATATTGGTGAATTACCAGTAATGCTTAAAAGTAATCTTTGTTGGTTAAACGGAAAAACAGAAGAAGAATTAATTGAATTACAAGAAGACCCAATGGATTTTGGAGGATACTTCATTGTTAATGGTTCAGAAAAAGCATTAATGACTCAAGAAGTTCTTGCAAGCGATAGAGTAATTGTGGCTGAACAAACAGATAAAATTGTTGCAGAGGTAATAAGTACAAAAGGAGCATTTAAAGGAAGAGTTAGAATTTTGAGGAGTATAGACGGATTATTACACGTTACATTTCCAGCTTCGCCAAGAAAATTAAAATTATTTGTTTTATTAAAAGCACTGGGAATTAAAACAACCGCGGCAATCAAAGAAGCTTTTGTTGATGATTTAACAGTTCAAAATGATGTTTTAATTAATAATGAAAATTTATTAGTAAAAAGTGAAAAAGAAGCACTTGACAAAATTGGAAAATTTGTTGCACCCGGACAAGTGGAAGAATATAGACTAAGAAGAGCACAAGAAGTAATTGATGCATTCTTATTGCCACACATTGGACAGGACCAAAAAGACCGACTTGCTAAAGCTTATTACCTAGTAATGATGGCTACAAAAGCAATTGAAAAAGCTTATAATTTAAGAGAAAAAGATGATAAAGATCATTATTCTAATAAACGGCTTGAATTATCAGGAAAATTAATGGAACACCTTTTTAGGTATAGTTTCAAATATTTCATTAAAGATTTAAAATTCCAAATTGATAGAACAGTAACAAGAAGAAGAAAACTTAATATTTCAACAATTGTTAGACCAGGCGCAGTAACTGAAAGAATTAGATTTGCTATGAGCACAGGAAACTGGATTGGAAGAGCAACTGGTGTTTCAAAGTTCATGGATAGAGTAAATTATCTCTCTCCTTTAACTGACCTTAGAAAAGTAAAAAGTCCACTTGATAAAAATAGAGAACTTTATGAAGCAAGAGATGTTCATGGAACTCATTGGGGAAGACTTTGTGCAATTGAAACTCCTGATGGTCCACAATGTGGATTGGTTAAAAATCTTGCAATGTTAGCTGAAGTAACAACAGAAACCGAAGAAGAACCAGTTGAAAAATTATTGAAAGAAATGGGAGTTAAACTTAAGTAAAAGGTGAAAAACATGGTAAGCAAAGCAAAACACGCAAAAGTTTACATTAATGGAAGATTAATTGGTTTCCATCCAGACCCAAAAAAACTTACTAAAGAAATAATTTCAAAAAGAAGAGAAAATACATTAGATGAACAAGTTAATGTCGCATTCCACGAAGACACTAATGAAGTTTATATTAATACTGATGCTGGTCGTGTTCAAAGACCATTACTCATAGTTGAAAATGGAAAAGTAAAAATAAAACCTGAAAATGTAAAACAATTAGAAGAAAAAAAAATAACTTGGAAAGACTTATTTGAACAAGGTTTTCTTGAATACCTTGATTCAGAAGAAGAAGAAAATGCATTAATTGCAGCAAAAGAAGAAGACCTTACAAAAGAACACACACATTTAGAAATTGATGGAACCGCAGTCCTTAGTATTGTAAGTTCAATGATTCCTTATCTTGAACATGACATGGCAGGAAAAGTTTTGCACGGAGCAAAAATGTTCAAACAGGCACAAGGATTTGGAGCAAGTAACTTTAATCTTAGAACAGATACTGAAGGATACTTCCTTTATTATCCTCAAAAATCATTAGTAACAACAAAAACAATGAATATGATTGGACTTGATAAAAGACCTCAAATTCAAAACTTTATTGTAGCAATAATGCCATTTTATGGATTCAATATTCTAGATGCATTAATCATGAATAAAGGCGCAATTGAACGGGGATTAGGCAGAAGTAGTTACTTTAGAACTTATGAAACTAGTGAAAATCGTTATCCTGGTGGACAGGCAGATAAATTTGAAGTGCCTAATGAAGAAACAATAGGCTATTTAGGCGATGACTCTTACAAAAACATCGGAGAAGATGGAATAATTCAATTAGAATCTCAAGTAAATACTGGAGATGTAATTGTTGGAAGAACTGCGCCTCCAAGATTTTTAGAAGAAATTAATGAATTTGGAGTAGTTCAAGAAAAAAGAAGAGAAGCAAGTGTTACCATTAGAAAAGGAAAAAAAGGAACTGTTGACAAAATATTTGTTACTGAAGCAGATTCAGGAAACAAAATGGTAAAACTTAAAGTTAGAAGTGAAAGAATTCCTGCACTTGGAGATAAATTTAGTTCAAGACACGGACAAAAAGGAGTACTTGGATTAATTGTTCCTGAAGAAGACATGCCATTTACACCCGATGGAATCAAACCAGATTTGATTTTGAATCCCCACTCAATCCCTTCAAGAATGACTATTGGACACTTAATAGAAATGCTTGCTGGAAAAGCAGCAGCAATAAAAGCAATGGAAATTGACGGAACCCCATTTAGTGGAGTTTCAGAAGAAGAAATTGAAAAAATGCTTGAATCAGCAGGATTCAAAAAAAATGGAAAAGAATTATTTTACGACGGAATAACTGGAAACAGAATTAAAGGCGAAATTTTTACAGGAATATGTTCATACAGAAGACTCTTCCACATGACCGTACATAAAATACAATCAAGAGCAAAAGGCCCAGTACAAATCTTAACAAGACAGCCAACTGAAGGAAAAGAAAAAGAAGGAGGCTTAAGATTTGGAGAGATGGAAGGAGAAACTCTTGTGGGACACGGAGCAGCAATGCTTTTACAAGAAAAATTCATTGATGATTCCGACAAAGTAGTAATGTGGGTTTCTGAAACTGCAGGAGTAATCGGTTTCGAGGATCAAGTAAAAAAAACTAAAAGAGTACTTGAAGTAAATGACTCAAAAATTTACCCAGTAGAAATGAGTTATGGTTTCAAATTAATGCTCGATGAATTAAAAGCTCTGGGAGTTTATCCTAAACTTATTTTAACGGACAAGGTGTAACTCATGGAAAAAACTATTGTTAATGCAAAAAACAAAGTCCTACTGAGCGCAGGCGAAGTGGACGCGTACCCAACCGACGCAACGGTTGCGGGCAAGGTGTGAGAAAAATGCTAATGAAAAAAATCAAAGAAATCAAATTTGGAATCCTTTCCCCAGAACAAATAAGAAAAATGTCAGCAATTGAAATAAAGAGCCCTGAAACTTATGATAAAGATGGCTTTCCAATGGAAGGCGGATTAATGGATAATCATCTTGGAGTAATAAATCCAGGATTAAGATGTAAAACTTGTGGAAACACAATGAAAAAATGTCCAGGTCACTTCGGGACAATTGAACTAATAAGACCAGTTGTGCATAGCGAATTTGGAAAAAAACTTGAACAATTAATGCATGCTACTTGTAAATCCTGCGGAAGAATAGCAATCCAAGAAGAAAAACTTGAACAATTAAAAGCATTTATTGGAGACAATCAAATAGACATTGCTAAAAAAATTGTTACAAGAACAAAAAAAGTAGAAAAATGTCCACATTGTCAAGAAGCAAGGGAACCAATTTCTCTTGATAAACCAACAAATTTTTACATTGCTAAAGATAGAATTTACCCAACAGAAATAAGAGAATGGGTTGAAAAAATTCCTGATGCAGACCTTGAATTTTTTGGATATGAAAAAGAAAAACTTAGACCTGAATGGTTCATAATGACTGCATTACAAGTCCCACCAATCAACTTAAGACCAAGCATTACACTTGAATCAGGAATCAAAAGTGAAGATGATTTAACACACAAATTAGTTGACATAATTAGAATTAATTTACGATTAAGAGATAATATTGATGCAGGAGCACCACAATTAATCATAGAAGATTTATGGGATTTGCTTCAATACCACGTAACAACTTACATTAACAATAATACTGCCGGAGTTCCACCAGCAAAACATAGAAGTGGACGTGCATTAAGAACACTTGTTCAAAGACTACAAGGAAAAAAAGGACGATTTAGATACAACTTAACTGGAAAAAGAGTAAACTATGCAGCAAGATCAATAATTACTCCGGACCCAACACTTTCAATTAACGAACTTGGAATTCCAAGAGAAATTGCTGAATCAATGACTATCCCAGAAGCATTAACAAAAGATACTCTCCCTGAAGCAAAAAAGGCAATAAAAGAAGGAAATGTTCTTTACATAATGCGACCTGACGGAGTAAGAAAAAGAATTGTTGAACTTAACAAAGAAATTATTCTTGAAGAACTTGATATAGGTTACAGAATCGAAAGAAGCATGAGAAACGGAGACATTGTTTTATTTAACAGACAACCATCACTTCACAGAGTTTCAATGATGGCACACAGAACAAGAATCATGGATGGTCAAACATTCAGATTAAATCCGATTGTTTGTAAACCATACAACGCAGACTTTGATGGAGACGAAATGAACATGCATGTTCCTCAAACACCTGAAGGAATAACTGAAGCAACAGAATTAATGCTAGTTGAAAAACAAGTTATTTCTCCAAGATATGGTGCACCAGTAATTATTCTTGATGAAGATGGAGTATCTGGATGTTTTATTTTAACAATGAAACAAACCGTATTCAATAGAGAAGATGCTTTTAGATTTTTCCAAATAATTGGATTACAGGACATTCCAAAACCAGATGTTGGAAAAGATTCGTATAGTGGAAAATTAATTTTTTCACAAATGCTTCCAAAAGACTTGAATATGGAATACAAAACAAGATACTATCACCATATTGAAAGCCTTGATAAAAATCACCCAATGCTTAAAGACCCTAAAAAAAGCGATTTAATTGTAAAAATCGAAAACGGAATCCTTAAACACGGAGTAATTGATTCAATGAGTCTTGGAGAAGGAAAAGGAAAACTTATAGATGCAATTGCAAGAGACTATCCTCCACATGTAATAGCAGACTTTTATGATAAAGTATCAAAAATTGTAGGACAAATAATAACCGAAGTAGGAATGACAAACAGTTTAGAAGAATACAAGTCCTCTCAAAAAATGTTAAAAATAAGAGAAAAAGCTATCGAATCAATGAAAGAAGAAACAAAAGAACTTGTTAAAAAATATAGAAAAGGAAATCTTCAAATTATTCCAGGACGAACTCTTTCAGAAAGTTTCGAAGTATATATGATGAGAGCTGCTTCAAAAGCTAAAGAAAAATTACACACTCAAGTAATGAAAGAAATAATTGAAGGATTAAATGAAGATGAACCAGAATTTAACAGTAATGTAATGATTATGTCAGGTTCAAGAGGAAGCGTAATTAACATTGTAAACCTATCGGGAATGTGGGGACAAGCATCAGTAAGAGAAGGACGACCAAGAAGAGGATTCGCTGAAAGATTAATTGCACTTAATAAAAAAGGAGATGTCGGAACCGATGCAGGAGGATTCATTTACCATAACTTTATGGAAGGAATGACTAGCTTTGAATACTTTTACCACGCAATGGGCGGAAGACAAGGAGAAGTAGACACTGGTGTTTCAACCAAAGTTTCAGGTTATCTTTACAGAAGACTTGCAAACAGCTTGAAAGATTTGGTAGTAAATGCTGACTCAACAGTTAGAACTGCAGACAAAAACATTATCCAATACAAATATGGTGAAGATGGAGTATTCCCTCAAAAAGCATTCAAAGGAAGAAGTATTTCAGTAAAAAGAGAAGTTGAAAAAATGAGGAGTAAGTGATACTGATGCCTGTAAAAAAAGAAACAAAAAAGAAAGCTACTGAAAAAAAAGAAAAGAAAACTTCAGTAAAAAAAACTGCGAATAAAAAAGAAAAAAAAGCAGTAAAGAAAAAAGCAGTAAAAAAAGTTAGTGTAAAAAAGAAAAAAGAAGAAATAGAAATAGAACGAATTTATGTTAAAGGCGAACTTTTTGAAGAAGAAGGATTACCATTAAAAATTTCAGAAGAAATTGAAAAAATTTCAGAAGACCTTAAAATTAAGGACAAAGAAAAAAATAAATTACTTAAAATTATTACTGAACATTATGAAACTCTAAAAGTAGAACCTGGAGAAGCAGTAGGAATCATTACCGCTCAAAGTCTTGGAGAACCAGGAACACAGTTAACTCTTAGAACAAAACACTACGCAGGTTCAGCTGAAGTATCTGTTGGTTCAGGAATTCAAAGATTAGAAGAAATTGTCGATGGAAGAAGTAAAGCAAAATACCCAACAATGAGTATATATGTTGAAGATAAAGAAATTTTAAATGATGAAAAAAAATTAGATTTATTTGCAAAAAGTTTAATCGATGTAAGAATTGAAGACGTAATTTTAATCAGTGAAGAACTACACAAAGGAAAAGTAACTGTTGAACTTAATCAAGACTTAATAGAATCAAGAAATGTTAATATTGAAGAATTAATTGGAAAAATAAACAAGCACATTAAATTTGATGGAAAAAAGAAAGACAATAAACTCGAATTCACTTTTAAAAACGAATCTCTTTTAAAAATAAGAAAACTTTTTAACAAATTAAAAATTACAAGACTTCAAGGAGTAAGAGGAATTGAAAAAGTAATTATAGTTCAAGAAAATGGAGAAAACGTAATAAAAACAAGTGGAACAAATCTAAAAGCAGTGCTTAAACTCCCAGAAATTGATGGAGAAAAAACAACTACAAATGATATTAAAGAAATTAGTAAAGTTCTTGGAATTGAAGCAGGAAGACATGCAGTTGTAAATGAATTGTCAAAAGTTCTAAAAGAAAACTCTATTTCTGTTGATATTAGACATATAATGGTTTTAGGCGACTTAATGGCAAGAGATGGAGAAATAAGAGGGATAGTAAGAACAGGAATTACAAGAGGAAAAAATAGCCCTTTTGCAAGAGCGTCATTTGAAGAAACAGTAAAACATTTACTTGATGCAAGTTTTAAAGGTGAAGTAGAACATCTTGAAGGTGTTGTTGAAAACATTATTGTTGGACAACCAATAAATGTAGGAACTGGAAGAGTAAGCTTAGTAATGAAAAAATAATTAAAAGGGAGTATTAAAAATGGTAAAAATCGATGTTTCAAAAGAAATAAGAAGAGCAGTTGACACTGGAAAGGTGATTTTTGGCACAAAAATGTCAGAGAAAAGCCTTAAAAACGGTTCTGGAAAGTTAATTATTATAGCAAAAAATACTCCTGAACTTGTAAAAGAAAAAATTCTTTCTTTTGCAGAAATTGGAAACACGGTTTCATATATTTTTGAAGAAAGTGGAATCGAACTCGGAAGCGTTTGTGGAAAACCATTCCCCATTAGCGTCATGATTATTGAAGACGCTGGAAAAAGTAAAGTATTAGAAATAACAAAATAGGGGATAGGATTGAAACTTGGATTAGAAGAAATAAATCTCATTAATGCATTGGATTCGGTGGCAAGAGTAAGTGCAAGAGATTGTTTCGTTGAAAATAATACAGTGGTCTTTTTTGTACCCGAAGACAAAATGAAAAAAGCAATAGGAAAAAAAGGTGCAACAATTCAAGATATGAGAAAAAAACTTGGCAAAAATGTTGAGTTATTCGGGTATACTCCCGAACCAGAAACCTTTCTCAGTAAAGCTTTTTACAAAGCAACTGTTGAAGGAGTAGAAATAAAAAAAATAAAAGAAAAAAAAATCGCAATAATTAAAACAGATTCAACAAACAAAAAAATTATACTTCAAAATTTAAGAAGACTGAACAAAATAAAAGAACTTGCAAAAAGAAACTATGATATTGAGGAAGTACGAATAAGGTGATAACTATGGCTGAAGGAGAATTTGCTGCAAGGTCCCTAGAAAAAAAAAGGACTAAGTGGAGAAAAAAAGATAGAAAATACCAAAAAAAATTAAAGGCGAGAATGGGCAGAGATAAGAAAGAAGATTTACTTGATTGCTCTCCACAAGCTAGAGGAATCGTGATTGAAAAAAGAGGAGTAACCGCAAAACAGCCAAACTCAGGAATTAGAAAATGTGTAAGAGTTCAACTTATCAAAAATGGAAAACAATTAACTGCAATGGCTCCAAAAGATGGCGCAATAAAGTTTATTGATGAACACGATGAAGTAACAATAGAAGGAATTGGAGGATCTCAAGGAGGCTCAAAAGGAGACCTTTGGGGAGTAAAATACCAAGTTACTCATGTTAACGGAATTGCACTTGAAATGTTAAGAAGTGGAAAGAAAGAAAAGGTTAAGAGGTAATTAAAATGACTGACGAAAATAAAACTATTGAAAAAAAAGACCCTGTAAAAAAAACAGAAATTAAAGAACAACAAGTCACACCAAAAACAAATATTAAACCTCAACCAACAAAAACAACTGTTACACCTCAACCAGCAAAAATAACAATTAAACCTTCTTCACCAGTAAAGACAAAAAAAGAAGAAACCGAATCAGTTTTATTATTTGGAAAATATGACCCTTCAGAAGTAAGAATAAATGACCCAAGTTTAATGAAATATGTTAGTCTTGACACAAAAAAAATTCCACACACATTTGGAAAAAATACAAGAAAAAGATTTGCTAAAGGCGACTTAAACATTGTTGAAAGATTAATAAATAAATTAATGCGAAGTGGACAAGGAAAAAGAAAATTATCTGGAAAATATATTCGTGGAAGATATGGTTGCGGAAAAAAATTCCAAGCAATGCAAATTGTAGAAGACGCATTTGAACTTATTGAAATAAGAACACAAAAAAATCCAATACAAATTCTTGTTGATGCAATACAAAATGCTGGACCAAGAGAAGACACTACCCGAATAAAAAAAGGCGGAGTTTCTTACAGCGTATCAGTTGATGTTGCACCATTAAAAAAAGTTGATGAAGCACTAAAAAATCTTGCATTGGCAACTTTTTCTGGTTCATTCAAGAAAAAGGAAAGTGCTGCAGAAGCTCTTGCAAAAGAATTAATTGCAACAGCTAATGAAGATAATTCAAGCTTCAGTGTTAAAAGAAGAGACGAAGTTGAAAGAATCGCAAAAGCTTCAAGATAATTCTATTAAAAAAAATAATTCGGAGAAGATGAGAAATGGCAAAAAAAGAAGATATTGTAAAAATAGCAGAAAAATTAATGAACACCAGAAAAAATATTAGAAATAGAGGTATTGTTGCCCATATTGATAATGGTAAAACAACCATGACTGATAATCTTATCTCAGCATCTGGATTAATGAGTAGTGAATTAGCAGGAAAACAATTAGTAATGGATTCCGAAGACCAAGAACAAGAAAGAGGAATCACTATTAATGCAGCAAATATTTCACTACTGCATAAATACAAAGACACAGATTATTTAATCAATTTAATTGATACTCCAGGACACGTTGACTTTGGAGGAGACGTAATCCGGGCAATGAGAGCAGTAGACGGAGTAGTACTTGTTGTTGATGCAGTAGAAGGAGTAATGCCTCAAACTGAAACAGTAATAAGACAAGCTTTACGAGAATACGTAAAACCAACTCTTTACATTAACAAAGTAGATAGACTAATCAATGAACTTCAAGTAACAGAAGAACAAATGCAAGAAAAATTCAAAAAAGTAATTACACAAGTAAACGATTTAATCATAAAAAATTGTCCCCCTGAATTCAAAAAAGATTGGACTGTAAAAGTACAAGATGGATCAGTAACATTCGGAAGTGCTTACAATAATTGGGCAATTTCAGTTCCAAGAATGCAAGCAACAGGAATAACATTCAAAGATGTTTACAATTACTTAAAAAATGAAAATCAAAAAGAACTAGCAGAAAAAAGTCACTTATCTCACGCAGTTCTTGAAATGGTTGTTAATCATCTACCCAATCCAATTGAAGCTCAAAAATATAGATCAAGCATAATTTGGAAAGGCGACCCAGAATCAGAAATTGGAAAAGCAATGCGAAACTGTGATGAAAATGGAGAATTTTCAATGATGGTTACTGATGTTAGTGTTGATAAACACTCAGGAGATATTGCAACAGGAAGAGCTTATTCTGGAAAAGTTGCAAAAGGCAAAAAAGTTACTCTTATCGGAGGAAAAAAAGAAATTCTTATTCAAAAAGTTGGAATCTTTATGGGACCAGATTTTATTGAAGCAACTGAAGTTCCAGCAGGAAACATTATTGCATTAGTAGGACTTAAAGAAGTATTTGCAGGAGAAACAATTGCTGAAAAAGAAATAAGACCATTTGAAAGTTTCATGAGTGAAGCAGAACCAGTAATCACAATCTCCGTTGAAGCAAAAAACACAAAAGATTTACCAAAATTAATTGACACAATTAGACAATTAACAAAAGAAGACCCAAACATAAAAGCAACAATTAACCAAGAAACCGGCGAACACTTACTTTCGGGAATGGGAGAACTTCACTTAGAAATTACACAATACAGAATTGAAAAACATCACAACATACCAATTACTGTATCCGCACCAATTGTTGTATACCACGAAACAATACAAAAAGATTCGCCAACAATTGAAGCAAAAAGTCCAAACAGACACAACAAACTAAAAATGCACGTTGAAAAACTACCTGCAGATATACTTGAAAAATTAATTAAAAGCCACTTTACTGGAAAAGTAAAACCAAAAGATAAAGAAAAAATTGCAATGTTCCAAGAAATGGGATTTAGCACAGACTTATCAAAAAAAATATGGGCAGTACACAATAATTGTATATTAATGGATGCAACAAGAGGAATCGAAGCACTACACGAAATTAGAGAACTTGTAATTCAAGGATTTAAAGACGCAATGACCGAAGGACCACTTGCAAAAGAAAAATGCTTCGGAGTACTGGTAGTACTAGAAGATGCTACACTACACGAAGATGCAATCCACAGAGGTCCAGCACAAATGCTTCCAACAATAACCAGAGGAACATATGCAGGCATGCTTTCAGCAGACGCAGTTCTATATGAACCAAAACAAAAACTAACAATTACAGTGCCAGAAGATTATCTTGGCGCAGTTAGTAAAGAACTTGGAGCAAGAAGAACACAAATAGGCGAAATGAAACAAGAAGGCGACTCAAGCATTATAATCGGAAAAGCTCCAGTAAAAGAATTAATAGGATTCTCACAATCAATCAGAGGAGCAACTCAAGGAAGAGCAATCTGGACAGCAGAATACTCAGGTTACGAATTACTTCCAAGAGAACTACAAAAAACAACAATTGAATCAATAAGAAAAAGAAAAGGAATGGACCCAGAAGTAAAACCAGCAAGTTTCTTCATGGACTAATTTTTCAAAAAAAACATATTTAATTTGGCTATTTGTAAATAGCCAACTTTTTAATTTTTTTAATTCAAAAAATTAATAAATTACTTTTTTTATTTTTACTATTTTTTTAAAATAATTAAATCATAAACTTGAAATAAATCCCTGAAAAAAAATTACAAAGAAAGGATTAAATACCTCTATTAACCTTAACAAATAGATGCAAATGAAAAAATTATTTTTAATAATTACACTTATTTTACTCTCAGGAATTGCAACTGCAGATTGTATAATTGCAACTGCCCCATCAGGAACTTTTACTAACGCAATAATGAGTTTAAGTCTCCCTACAAATGCACACGGAGCAATAGCTGTTGGAGAATATGCAAATAAATTGTATTGTGAACTACCAATAACAACAGGAAGCGCCACAAAACTCATTGGTTTATATGACACTACAAACTCACATGCTGAAGCGCCAAGCGAAACAAATTATGGTTATAGTGTTACAATAGACGGAGTTGGTTCTTGTTATTCACCAGCAGGCCCAATTTGTAATGCAGGAGATATTGAAGTATTAAGTTTGATTCCAATAACCCCTTCAACTCCTTTAACAAATGCACACATTGGAGTATTTGGAGATTATTCAACAAAAATTTGCTGTAGCACAAGCGCGCCCGCACCAATAACAAGTTGTACTGTTGAAAATACAACAACTTCAATTAGTGTTGGAGAAACTACAACTTATACTTTATCTTGTCTTGGTTCAAGTGGACCAACAGCATGCACACCTGCAACTTGGAATTCTACAAGTGCAGGAGTAGCTACAATAAATCCTCCTAGTGGAGTCACTACTACGGCAACAGGAGTAAGTGCAGGAACAACTGACATTGAAGCAACAATAGACACTGGTTCAATTGATTGTACTCCAAAAGAATTAACTGTAACAACTACTCCAACAAATGATTGTACTTCTTCAGGAGGAGTTTGTGCTTCATCATGCACAATAACAAATATTATAGAAAACCATGGCTTTGAAGACAGTCCTACAAGCTATTCCCCTTGGGTAGAAAATGTGATAGGCGTATATCTTGACCCTTCTCAAAGCAATGAAGGAAGCAACAGCCTTAAACTTTCAAGCGATGGAGGAACACATGCTGTACCCCAAGACAGGACTAGTGAGCTTAAACCAAGTACAGAATATACCCTCCAAGTAGACATTAAAGCAGAAAGCCCCACTATTTGTCCTACTCGCAAAGACCAAGCAGGCCAACCAGGCCACTGCTTTATTGATATATATGATTATGCCGTAGGTTATGATTCAATAGGATCAATACCAATAGATGCAGATACTGATTGGACTACAGTTGAAGTTACTGAAAAAACCTATAAAACGCTATCCCACCCAAAAATAAGATTAGTACAGGACGCCACCCCATGTGGCGCTTGCTGGTTTGATAATGTAAAAGTAATTGAAAAAAATGGATTACTCGAGGGAATGACTGAAGACGATACTGGATTGACATGTCCTGGTGTAGAAATTTGTTGTACAATTCCACCAACGCCAACAGTACCAGGAGATTATGTAAAAATTACAATTGAAACAGACAAAGAAAATTATCAACAAGGACAAACACCAACAGCAGATTATATTACCCCCACAGTTACAATTACAAAACTGCAAGATTTTGTTACAGACGCAACTTTTGAAGTTACTCTTGAGGGGGTAAATATTTATTCAGAAGCAATTACTTTTACAGGAACAACTCCAGAAACTAAAGAAATTACTGTTCCGCCTATTACAGCAATTGACCCTGAAACACTAAGCGTTTCAGTAAATGAGTTAGTAGCTGAAATTACAAATGTTACTACTTCCTCAACTCAGCCTTCAGAATTAACTCTTGGAAATAATATTGATTATGCATATTTTACTGTACAAGATGAAAGTGGAAATACTGCTACTGCAACACCAGAAATACCTTTTGCATTAATTGTATTTGTTGCAATAAGCGCGATAATGTTGATTTCTAGAGAAAATAAGTAGATGATTAATACTCACCTTTTTAAAGGTTTATTATTAGTAGTATTTAGCTATAAACAGACGTTAATCGTTGTTTTAAGCAATTTTTTGTTTTTATTCGGAGGTGTATGATAATGGCAGAAAAACCACATATTAATTTGGTTTTCATTGGACACGTTGATCATGGTAAATCAACAACTGTTGGAAGATTACTGTATGACACAGGCGCATTGCCTGAAAATGAATACAGGAAATTACAAGCAGAAGCTGAGGCAAAAGGTAAAGGAACCTTCGCTTTCGCTTACGCAATGGATAACCTAAAAGAAGAAAGAGAAAGAGGAGTAACAATTGATGTTGCTTATAAAAAATTTATTGGACAAAAAAATCAATTCACTATTATTGACGCTCCAGGACACAGAGACTTCGTAAAAAATATGATTACTGGAACAAGTCAAGCAGATGCTGGTGTTCTTGTTGTTGCATGTAAAGAAGGACCACAACCACAAACTAAGGAACACGCTTTCTTAGCTCAAGTAATGGGACTTAAACAATTAATTATTGCAATAAACAAAATGGATGAAGTTAATTATGAAGAAGCTAAATTTAATGAAGTTAAAGACCAAATGTCAAAACTCCTAACCGGAATTGGATACAAATTAGAAAATGTTAAATTTATTCCTATTTCAGCATGGGAAGGAGAAAACGTTGCAAAAGCTACAGGAAAAATGTCATGGTATAAAGGAGAAACACTTGTTGCTTCACTTGATGAATTAAAAGCACCATCTTTGCCAACTGATAAACCACTAAGATTACCAATCCAAGATGTGTACAGCATCAAAGGTGTTGGAGTAGTTCCAGTTGGAAGAGTAGAAACAGGAGTTATGAAACCTGGCGACAAAATTATTGTAATGCCATCAGGAAAAACAGGCGAAGTTAAAACTGTTGAAGCTCACCACGAACAATTACCAAGTGCAAAACCTGGAGACAACGTTGGATTCAATGTCAGAGGACTTGAAAAGAAAGATGTTGCAAGAGGAGATGTATTAGGACATGTAAATGAGCCGCCTACAGTAGCTAAGGACTTTACTGCACAAATCGTTGTATTAAATCATCCAACTGCAATCCCTGTTGGTTACACTCCTGTATTCCATATGCATACAGCACAATTGAGTTGTACTATTACAGAAATACAGAAAAAATTAGATCCTAAAACAGGAGAAACTAAGGAGGAAAACCCTAAGTTCTTGAAAACTGGAGATGCTGCAATAATTAAAGTAACTCCTTTAAAACCAATCTGTGTTGAAGAGTATAAAAAATTCCCTCAACTTGGAAGGTTTGCAATTAGAGACATGGGACAAACCGTCGCTGCAGGAATAATCCTAAGCGTAACACCAAAGCAGTAATGCTTTGGTAATAATTTCTTTTTGTGATTCACTATGCAAACAGCAAGACTAAAATTAACATCCCCTGAATTTTCAATTCTCAAAGATATTTGTGAAAAAATACAGGAAGTTGCGAAACGAACAGGCGCAAAACACTCAGGCACAATTCCTTTGCCAACAAAAAAATTAATTGTTCCAACAAGAAAAAGTGCTTGTGGTGGAGGAACAGAATCATACGATAAATGGCGAATGAGAATCCACAAAAGAATAATTGATATTCAAGCAGACGAAACAACTCTTAGAAGAATAATGAGAGTTGAAATACCTGAAAATGTACATCTAGAAATAGAATTAAAAAATAATTAAATTAGTAGAAATCATACAAAACAAATTGATTTCTACATAAATACTTTTTTTTTGAAGCACTTAAAAAAACAATAAGTGCACTTTATTTTTATGGATAAAAAAATTAATAATTTTGCATTAAACCCTGGTTCTGCTACACTTGAACAATTCAATAATTGTTGCAAAGAAAAATTTGTTGTAAAAGCATCTTTAATGCCTGATGCACATTCAGGTTATGTTGCTCCAATTGGAGCGGTTTTAGTTACTAAAGATTATATTGTACCTTCGTGGGTTGGATTTGATATTGGCTGTGGAATGACTGCTGTTGAAATTGAAGGCGGGGAAATTCTTGAGAAAAAAACAGCTGTTTTTGAAGAAGTAAAAAAAAGAGTTCCAATGGGTTTAGGAAACCTTAATTCTAAAGAAAATATTTCCCCTAATTCAAAAAAGAAACTTGAAGAACTAATTACAAAATTTGAGAAAAATCCCCATCAAAAAGAAGTTCTTCAATT
>CAZHFT010000006.1:0-8739 GCA_964531875.1 uncultured archaeon
ATTTGATAAAATAATTCATGAAACAGAGCAAATAAACGAAAAAGAATACTTAGTAAAAATAACAAATACTCAAACCAAACTCTTTGACAACAAAAATAAGGTGATTGTGAAAGAATCACGAGAAGCCAAATTTATACTCGAAAAACTGAAAAACTACGCAGAAGAACTTGAACCAAAAAAAGAATACGCTTACGCGGTTTATAAATAGTTTTTCAGAATCGCCTATTGCGTTTGATTGTATTCAGACATAGGTAGAATTAGTTAATTTAATCTTTTTTCTATTATTGGGTGTGGATTGCGTCTTTTCTAATCTTTGACGCAGTCGCTACAAACCTGTAAGGGTTTTCTGTCTTTGCTCATTATAACAGGATACTCTTTTTTCCATTACAAGGGATAACACCACATTCATTGTCTGCCATTTTTTTTCTACCTCCTTTAAGTGTTTCAATGAATTAAACTATTTCTCTATTTAGTATATACCTGTAAGTATATAGTAAATACACACTCATATATACTTATAAGTATATACTTAACAGTATATTTTAATCACTGGATTTTATATACTTATAGGTGTATAATAGTAGTATGACTGAATGTCCTATGTGTCATCATATTTTTAGTCCATCTAAACTCAAGTGCAAAAGGTGCAGTCATACATGGGTTCAAAGAGGCGCGGAATTACCTAAAGTATGCCCCAATCTAAAATGTAAAAGCCCTTATTGGAACAAAAAAAGAAAATAGAAATAAATAAAAATTTAGCATAAAATCTATCTTGTGTGGTAATTATATGAAAATCAATGAAGTTGAAGTTTCTGGATTTAAAGGAATATCTAATTTAGTTATTCGCCCTAAACAAATCAACATAATAGTTGGTAAAAATAACACAGGTAAAACTTCAATTTTAGAGGCAATACATTGTACACTTGGAGTCGATATATTTAAGATGCAAAGGAAATATTATCCGCATGTAGCTAATCTAATTAATATTAATAAAAAAGAATCTAAAGTACTTGTTAAATTAGAAGATAAGAATTATTATCTTCTCTTGACCCGGCCAGAACTAAAGGAAATTCTACCCGAATTTAAGAAAGAATTACTCAATAAACTAAAATCAATTGCTCCTAAAACAACTGATAAAAGCGAGAGTTGGAAAAAAGCAGAAAAAATACTCGATAAAATATTAAGTAAAGATGAGTTACTATCTGAACTAGAAAACGAATCTATTAGAATTGAGAGTTCGGGAAAAAAATTGAATTTATTTTCTTACACTCAATTAATTTTAAAAGAAATTGAACCATTACTAGACTACGTCGACAAAGAGATTTTTCAGGAACGTTTTGGACGTGGGATGCTTTCAAGTCTATTCACAATAAGATTTCCTCATTTTGTACACAACAAAAAAGAAGAGAATCCTTTGAGTATTATAAATAATTTGGCTTTAGAAGAAAGTCTTATACTTTCCCAAAGTAAATCAAAGATAAATAAAATTCAGAATTATTTACAAGATAGAAAAATATTAAAAAATTTAGAGCGTTTTGATTTTGATAAATTACTATTTAAACAGGAAGGTAAAGAATATGAAATACCTTATTCGTTTATGGGTGATGGATTCAAATCTCTAGTTGGTTTAATTTCTAGGACGTCTGAAGAAAACAAAATAGTTTTAATAGAAGAACCTGAAACCCGTATGCACCCTGCTTATATGCGAGAAGTCATATGCCAAATAATTAACTTTTCCAAAATAAATAATATGCAATTCTTCGTAACTACTCATAGCTCTGATCTTTTAGACATAATTTTAACAGATACACTTGAACCAAAATATGCGGAGTATCTCTCTAAGGAATTAAATGTTATCCGATTAGACTACTTAGGGGGAGATATTATTGCACAAGAACTAAATATGGAAGAAGCAAAAGAAGAACTTGAAGAACTAAAAATTGACTTAAGAGAAAAATAATGAAAAGGATAATATTAAGTGAAGGCAAAAATGATACAATTTTCTTAAAAGAACTTTTGACAATAAAAACACTTATTGAGGAAAGTAAAATTTTATTTTTTGACCAAAATTCACAAGATAAAGAAAGCAATTTAAAATTCCTTCAAGACAGATACTTTGAGAAATTGCAGTCTGAATGGTTGCTGTATGAGTTACTAGTAAAATCAGAAGGCGGCAAAACAAAAATTATTAATGTTACAGCAGCTAAATTATGTTATTTATGTGAACAAGGACGAGATCCAATAATATTGATAGATTTGGATAGTGGTCAAATAAAATGTTTTATAGATGAACTTGAGGCAAAATTAACTAATCGATTTAAAGGTGCTAATTTATCCATAAAATCAGAAGAGTTACTCAAAATTAATGAAGCAATTATGTGGTCAAGTAAATTATATAAAAACTCTAAATTTATTGGCATAATATATGTAATAGGGTTCTATACAACTTTAGAACAAGTACTTAAAATTGATAAGGTAAGAGATACCGATGAACAAAAAAAGAGTAAGGCAAAAACATACATCCGAAATAGTAGAATACATGAAATGTTTCTAAAGGCCCTTGCTTGAATTTAGGTGCAAACCGCTATTAAGAGTAAAGCCCAGCGCAAGCAAAAATATATAAACGCCTATAGACATTATAGGTGCATGCCTTATAGAGATGGAGTAACAACAATTCAATTGAGCCCAAAAACTAGGGACAAACTTAAAGACTTAGGAAAAAAAAGCGAAACATACGAAGATATTCTTCTTCGTTTATTAAAAGCTTACAAGAAATAATTCCTTAGTTGGTATTGATAAAAAGTATAAATAAAAGAGTAACACCTACCAACTTAATAGGCGATGATGAGGTTAACACCTGATGATGCTTTTTGCAAATGATTTGTTAACTCAACTCTGAGCCTAAAACTTTTTAAAAAAAAGTTTTATCAAAAATTAGCTTAGGTTAGTATTAATTTTAGCAACCCTAAAGTTGAAATAGCGTCTTCTTTTGAATCTTCATTAAGGAGCATTCCCGCAATTATTTCTTTTATTTCTGGTTTTTTTGCAGCTTTTCCAACTATTAAATTTAGTAAGAATTTGTTTGTTCCTAATTTTTGTAATCTGTGTGAGGTTTTTAATTCTGCTCCAATTAAATCCCATAATTCTTTATCGTATGGTTTTAGGTTTTCTTCAGAATAATTGTTTTCTTTTATTGCTCGAGCAGTATGAATTGCAGCGTATTTTCCTGAGGTCATTGCGTTTCCTACTCCTTCTCCTGAGAAAGGGTCAATGAGTGATGCAGCATCTCCAATTAATAGCCATCCGTTTCCATGATTTTTTCTGTGGTAAGAGCCAACTGGTAATGTCCAAAGTTTTATTCCTTCTGAACTTATTTTTGCATTTTTAAAACGTTCTTTAAACAAAGGGTTGTTTGCAATAATTTCTTCTTGTGTTTTTTTTAAGTTTAATTTTCTTTTTTGTTTTTCGCTTACTAATAATCCTGTTCCAACATTAACCATTCCATTTGCCATTGGAAAAATCCAAAAATATCCTGGCATTATTGAATCTACGAAGTGTAATTCAATATTATTTTTCATTCTGGTTACGCCTTGGTAATATGCTCTTACTGCAATTACTTGGTGTTCTGGTGGACTTTTTCCTTGTCCAACTTTTTGAGCTACAGTGCTTGTTGCTCCGTCTGCTCCAATAACTATTTTTGAATTAATTTCTAATTCTTCGCCTGTTTTTTTCTTTCCTTTTACTCCTACTACAAAATCATTTTTCCATAATAAATCAGTTACTGTAAAGTCTTCTAAAGTGTCCACTTGTTTTTTTGCATTTTGAAAAAGAATATTGTCTCCAATAATTCTTCTTATTACAAATCCAGGCCTTACTTTTCCTTCTTCCGCTCCTGTATAAGGAATGTTTAATTCAACTTTTGATGGGCTACTAAATGAAACTCCATAAACTTCAGCGTGTTCTGCCTGGTCAAATTCGTTAATTATTCCTAGTTCTTGTGCTATTCCGACACTTTTTCCTGAGAATGCATCTCCGCATATTTTATCTCTTGGAAATTTTGCTTTATCAATTAGTAAAATATTTTCTATTCCATTTTTTTTTAAAAACAAGGCTGTTGTTGCTCCGCCTGGTCCACCGCCAACAATTATCGCATCATATTCTTTTTTCATGTAATTATAAAAATAAGAAACTTATTTAAAGATTTATAGTTGGTTTTAGGAGTTGTTTTGAACCAAATTTTTTAATGTAATAAAATAAGTGTATTATTGGAACTATTGCTGCTAATACATTTAGAATCATGAATGGTGTTGAATTGAGTAAAAATGCATAATAGCCCATGCTAATAGAACCTAAAAAATAAAGAATCATGAATCTTTTTTTCATTCCTGGGTTTCCTGAGTTAATTGTTTCAAGTATTCCAGGAATCCATGCGATGACAATTAAGGCTAATCCAATTAAACCAATTATTTCTGACATATAAAAGTAATAATTCTTTAGATTAAAAAGTTTTTGCTTATGGGTGTCTTTTCACAAACATTTTTTTAATCCTTCTAACTGTATTTTTTACATGCCTAAAATTGATGCTTTTTTGTTTGATAAAAAAGGAAGTAAAAAAAATCTTGTTTTAATTCTTGATGAAGATGATGGGGTTATTGAGTGTATTAAACAAGGGATGTTGGAGCATAAATTAGAGTTAGTTAAAGTTGAATCAATAGAAGGTTCAATTAAAGAAGCAGTTATTAATTTTTTTGAATGTGGACATTTTAAATCAGCAGTTATAAAAAATAAGGTTTTGCTTAAAGTTTCAGGAAATTTTAAGCTTAATTACGGGGAATTGTTTGGTCAAATGAAAATTGTTACGGATGAACGGCCTCCGATTCATGGTACTCTTGTTCGAGCAAAGGCTAATCAAGATTTAAAAGTGATTCTTTCTTTTATTGAACTTGGAGAAAAAGAGGATTGTGAAATATGACTTTATTTATTGCCACGGGAAATAAACATAAAGTTCATGAAATGAGTTTAATGTTGCGAGAGTTTGGCGTTGAATTGGAGCAAAAAGATATTCCAATTATTGAACCTGATTTTGATTCTATTGAAGAGATTGCAGTAGAAAAAGCAAAGCAGGCATTTGAAAAATTAAATCATCCTGTTATTGCTGAAGATACTGGAGTTTATTTTGAAGCGTATAATAATTTTCCTGGGCAACTTGCTAAGCGAATTTATTTAGGTATTGATTTTGAAGGGCTTATTTCTTTAATAAAATTAAAAGAAAATAAAAAAGCTCATTTTAAAACTGCAGTTGCTTATTTTGATGGAGAAGAATCAAAAGTTTTTTCTGGAAAAATGGAAGGTTCATTGCTTGAAGAAATAGTTTCTCCTGAAAAAGATAGATTGCCTTATGAAAAATTGTTTGTTCCAAATGGATTTGATAAAGCATTAGTTGATTTAAGTGTTGAAGAAAAAAATAAGATTTCTCATAGAGCAAAGGCAACAAAAAAGTTTGGAGAATGGTTTGCTAATAAACAAAAATAATTAGTTTTTTTTAAATAATTTAATTTTTTTTATAATGAATTATCCTGCTTCTTCCTTTTCTTCATCCCATTCGTCTTCTTCCTCTTCTTCAGAGTCGTCATCAAATTTTAAAAAGTTTTTCCAAAAATCCATTTGCAAAATCCCTCCTTATTCTTAATAATTTATATTTAACCACACTTATTTAAATAGAACTATTCAGTTTGAGACATTTGTCTCAATCCGCAAGCCCGTACCTTTACAGGTACTTTCTTTGATCGCGGATTATGGGTGCGCATCTTACCTTTTGGGCACATTTAAATATTAGTGTTGCTTTATTTTTTCATGCGTTTAGTGATTTTGCTTTTAGTTTGCTTTGTTTTAGTTTCTGGTTGTTTAGATTTGACAAGTCAAACAGTTGTGGGTGCAGATTTTGATTCAGCTTATGTTTGGTGCATTGAATACACTGAAGGGGATTTTCTCAATGCAGTATGTTGTTCTGAAGAAATAGAAAGAACAAGTTCGGGATTTAAAGTTTTTGTTCCTACTCAAGAAGTTATTGGTGCTGATGGTTCTTCTGCCACTGGTAATGTGTTGAATGTTGCTATTGGAGATTTCGAAATTCCTGATGACCAGATTGTTAGAATTTTTAGAAAAAAATATTCTCATTGATTTTAATCCTTAAATGCATTTGCGGTTGTTCCTGCATCCCATGAAAATCTTGGTCTTACTTTTATCATCCAAAGTTTTTCGCTTTGGTCATCTAATAGTAGAGCGTATCCTTTTGCTCTTGGCATGTTTTGGTAGTATTTGTCAAAGTTTTGGTGTAAATATGATGGTCTTAGTTGGGATACTGCGTCAATGTCTGGTTGCGCGGTCATTCGATGTGATATGAAGAGATCGCATTGGCTTATTGCATCAGGATGTAGTTTGTTTGGTCTTTGCGTTGCTAGTAGTAGTGATAATCCTGGTTGTCTTCCTACTCTTACCCATTCTAATAAAACTGATAATGCAAAGCTGGTTTCGTCTTTTGGCATGAACATGTGTGCTTCGTCTATTAACATCCATATTATTGGCAGGTCACTTTCTCTTGTTAGTCCTTTTGTTAATCTAATTTCTTCTTCTTTTCTGTATAACATTCTTTCTTCGAATAATCTTTTTCCTAATAATCCTACTATTATGTCTCTTGTTCCTTCCATTCCTACTGCTTGTCTGTATGAGGAAACGTCTATGATTGTTATTGCTCCTGGTTTTGCAATGTCTTTTATTTTTGTTCCATTTTTTTCAAATAACCCCCAAGTTTTTGCGGATTTTAATCGTCCTGTTATTGAATCTTTTACATTTTTTTCTGATTCTTTATCGTTTTTTATTGCGCTTATTATTTCATCTATTCCGTATAATGTTCCTAGTTTTTCTTTTATGTTTTCTATTACTCTTGAAATAAGTGTTGCTTCGGGGTCTTTCCAAGTTAAGTTGAATAAATTCATCCATTCTACGGCTTCTAGTTCTGATACTCTTAGAGTGAATGCTCCGTCTATTGGCATTTCTTTTTTCTTATAAAAAGCAAGTTGTCCTTTTGGAACAAGAACTCGTACGTCTGTTTTGTCTGGTTTAAGATCCCATTTTTCTAGTTCTGGTATTCCTTGTTTTGTTGGGAGTTTTAAACTCCAAAAAATTCCTACTGTATCAATCACTATTACGCTTAGTCTTTTTCTAATTGCTACGGGTTGTCTGGCAAATTCTTCTATTATTACTGCCATGGAGTATGAGTTGTGTACTATAATATCGTTTGCAACAAAATTATGATTATCTTCAACTGTAATATCGTAAACTGTGAATTCTCCGTTTAATTCTTTTTTTGAAACTATTTCATCCCAGTAAATATCTGAGGTTGCTAATGATTCAAGTAATTTATTATTGTCTGCTTTTGCTATTTGTAATAATTTTTGTCTTGAAGGAGCATAACGCATACTTTCTCTTAATGCTTTTGGGTGAGCGTATCCAATTTTTCTTCCAATTTCAGCCCAATTATTTGGTTTATACTGATTCCATATTTCTTTTGGAATAGTATCTAAGTTAGTATTTCTTAATGTTGTAGCAAAATATTTCATTGCTTGTTTTTGTTTTTCTTCTTTTTCTCCAAAGAACCCAAGGCCTTTTATAAGTGTTTTTACTGATTCACCACTAATTACAATTTCTTTGCTTTTGAAACTTTTTCCATTGCAATTTGTTATTTTATTTCTAATTTTTGAGAGTACTCCAAATCTTAGTAGTAAATGGTGTATTTGTTCTGCCATTTTTGGGGATGCTGTGGAATATGAACCTCTCCAACGATTACTTTCGAAGTAGATGCTTCCATCACAGCTGAACATTCGATTAAGTAATAATGCTATTTTGTTTTTTGGAAGATTAAAAACCTTTTCAGGAATGATTTTTTCTGGCGCTAATTTTCCGTAAGCATTTAATTTGATTAAAAATTCTCTTAAACTATTTTTATTTTTTGGGTATCTTCTTGTTTCTTTATTTCTTACTACTCTCCAACCATAATTATCCATTTGGTTTACTTCTAAATTTTTATCAAATTGAGTTACACTTGCTTTGAAATCACTAATTATTTTATTATCTTTATTTGTGAACCAAACCACTTTTCCTTTTGTGTGGCCTTCAGCCAATAAATAAGCAAGTAATTTAATTTCGCATTCTTTCATGAACTCGTTTCCGAAAGAATTAATTTTTCTTGGAGTTGCTATTCTTGAACCTATTGGTAATTCTTGTACTGGCGTCCAACCATCAATTGTTAGTAGTGGATGTTCATGAGTTAGTTTAATTTTTTTTCCACTTCTTAAGGTAAGTTCAAGCATTTTCGAAACAGTTCTTTTGTAGAATGCGCTTTTGTCTGCTCCGTCAATTTTGTAATCTTTATCTAAAGACATTATTTGACGAGCATCATATTCTAAATCCTTAATTTTTTTTATTGTGCCGTCTTTAAGGATTATTTCTGTTTCGCCATCAAGGCATTTTCCACCACCACGCTTTCCACAAATTAGCATTACATGTGGTTTTGCTAGGTCTACTAATATTTTTCTTCCAAGTACTGGTTTTTCTCCAGTGCTAAGTAAGGATTTTCCAAAATAAGCTGTTCCTTTATCCCCATATTTTTCTATATCTTTTGCGCTTCGTCCAACAACTGAACTTTTGTTTACCATTTCAAGGCTCATGATAGTAAAACTC
>CAZHFT010000006.1:8839-14576 GCA_964531875.1 uncultured archaeon
ATAATAAAAAAATGGGAGAGTTCTAAGTAGCTCTGAGGTGGGGGTTTCAGAAATAGTCGCTACTTTTCACATCTCCCTAGTCCTAGCTTTTTGCTAAGTATAATACCTTCCTTCCGGATTTTACTTTTTTAAGGTGGCCTTCTTTGAATAGTTTATTTAATCTTTGACAAGCTGCATTTAGCCCTTTGTAATTCATCATTGTTTTTATGTCATTTGCAGTGCATTGTCCTTTTTCATCTATTATTTTGAGTATTAATTGATCCTGTTCAGGCAAAACCTCGAATTGGTTTTGCTGGTGAACAGGTTCGTGCGTTTGGTCTGTAAGGGGATTTGTTTTAAGTGCAAACATTATTTTGTCGTATTTATCATTGATGTTTTCTAGTAATTTGTTTGTTTTTTCTTTTTCTTGAACTAGCTTGTAAATGACTGTTGCTAGTGTTTTTGGGTCTTCATAGGTACTTGTTAGTTCTTCTAATTCGGAGAGTTCACTAGTTGAAGTAAGTTTTTTCATTACTTCTTTTTCTTTTATAATATCTCTCATGATACTATCGTGATTGCTCATGATGTATCATGATAGGACTTCCACATTTAAATACTTTTCGCAATTCGTTTCAGAAATAGGTTATCCACACAAAATAGGGATTCTGAATTTGTGCGGTTTTATTAATACGCCTTTTTTGTTTAAATAATTTGCTGTCAGGGGGGGGCTTTGCATTTAATTAAAAGAGGGGTTGTTGGCTTTAGGCTGTTTTTTCTTTGGAAACAAACATACTTAAGAGCAAAGATGCTTAATAATATAAAATTACTGAAAAGGGGGGTGGAAAAAACTTGTTCGGAAAAAAAATTATCTTAGCAGTACTGCTGATAACAATCTCGACCATGATAATGGCTAGTGAAACAACCAAACTTAAGGGTGATCTTTCAACTCAAGATATTGATGTGTTTTTTGGCAAAGAAATAAGTGCCGTGGACGGAAAGTATATGGCAGTTTTCACGCCGGGAAACCAGTTTGGCAAACTAAAAGCAACCACAATTTCAAGTGATGGTTCAACCGATTCATTAGAAGTTGGGTGGTCAGCAGTCAAACCAGGTTATGGTGTGGTAGTAACTCAGGACGACGAGTTCGCATTGAAACTCACGACCAATGCAAAGGTAGTGCTGAATGGCGTTGAGAGTTTTGGCAGAGTTTTCGTGCATTACAGCAAACTCGGAAACAACTTCGTTGTTCGCGGACGTGGTTTCAGGTTCCAGGTTGATTTTTCCGCGTGATTTTTTTTTAAATAATGTGTTTTGGCAAAAATCTGCTTTTTTTATGGGTCAATCGTATTTGCTGAGTCAACTGTGTTTATTTGTTCGATTGTGGTTGTTGAATTATCAATTTGGACTTCGTTTTGGTTTTCTTCTTTAATTTCGTTTTGTTGGGTGCCGTCACCTGGGGAATATGTTTTAATCTCTGGTTTTAATCCGTCATCTCCATTACCTTCGCTTATTTCAATCACTGGTTTTAGTCCATCGTCACCATTAGCCGTGCCTGTTTTGATTTCTGGCTGTAACCCATCATTCTCATTAGAGGTGTCTGTTTCAATCACTGGTTTTAATTCTTCTGAATTGATTTCTCCGTTGCCCCCGGTTCCGGATGCAAATGTCCTCTGTTGTATTTGTCCTTCAATCCCTTTAATTTCATTTTTTATTTCGTTTGCCAGTGTTTGTCCTTCTTTTCCATTAACATCAATTTTGTGTTCTTCTAAATTGTTCTCGAGTTTGTCCACGATTTTGTCTACTTCTTTTTCAATTATGTAATTTATTAGTCCTTCATCATTCCAGATGATGGTTATTTTTCCGCATTTTTCCTCTAAGAAATTGTCTTGTTCATCATAACATTGCGGTATTGATTCTTGCATTGTGGGTGTGCTTTTTTCTGGCCCTCCACATTCATCTACTAAAAAGTTTCCTTTTTCATCCCAGCATTTCTCGCTTATTTCCTTCTTGTCCCTGAATGCTGCACATTGTGTTTTTACTTTTTCATTTTCATTGTAGCATTCTGGGGGAACGTCTGATTTTTCAATGTTATATTCAATTACGTTTTCCTTTTTTTCCTCAAACTTACCCCATAAGAAATCTGGGAAAAAGCTTTCTGCAAAACCGTCTCCTTCTTTTGGTTTCATGGATTCTAGTTCATTACATGCTGTTTTTTCATCTTTGTATTCGCATTTGATTGCCAGTGTAACCATTTTTTCACATTTTGCTTTTTGAACCGCCTCGACGTTGTCGCTGCAGTTGCATGTTCCTGGGTCGTTTATACAGCTTCTAATGTCCAGCATGAATTTGTTGAAGTATTTTTCATGTAATTGTTTTAGTTCTTCGAGTTCGTTTTCCATTCCTTTTGGTGCGGTTTCAGGGTTGCATTGTTTTTCCCTTAGCATTAAAGTATAATCCTCTTCAGCAAGTGTTTTGCAGTACTCGAAGTTTTTCAGGATTAGTTCTGCTGTTAGGCGTGTTTTTTCTTCTTCGAAGGTGTATTCTTTGAATTCTTCAGGGAGGTTTTTGTTGTTTGTTTTTTCCTTTATTTTTTCAGTGCTTGTCTTAACTTCTTCTGATGTTTGCAGTGAAACTTTCTTCTGGATTATGAGAAGTTTTTCTTCTGCTTTTTCAAGGTTCTCGATTGCTTTTTCTGTGTCTCCGTTTTCAATGTTTTCCAGTGCTGAATTTACTTCTTTTTCTCTTATTTCTAAAGCTAATTTGACTTTAGTATCTCCGTTAGAGAAAAACAACCAGAAGTCATCAGCAAACCTGTCAAATCCAGAATAAGTTTGTGCAGAAACTATTGGGGTAAATATCACTAGTAAGGTTAATAGGGTTAAAGCAAATGTTACTGATTTTTTGTTCATTTTTATCAATGGAATTATAGTTTTTTGTAGTCCTTAAATTTATCGTTATTGTTTTTTTTACTTAAATTCTATTGTGGTTTTTGTTCCAAGTAATTGTGTTAGTGCTTGTTCTAAGTGTTTTGGGTTTGTTATTAGTGAGTTTTTGTCTTGTGAATTAATTATTATTTTTGTTTCTTGTCCTGTTGGAGAGTATATTTCGTTTACTCCTAGTAGGCGTACGTTTCCTATTAAGTCTGATATTATTTTTTTTTGCTTGTTTGAGTGTTCAACTATTCTTACTTTGTTTTCTAGTATTTTGCTTAATTCTGCGACTATTACTCCATTTTTACCTATTAATGACCCTATTTTTCCTTTGCATAGAAGTATGGTTACTTCTGGCATTTCTATTGCTTTTTCAAGTTCCACTTCTTTGAAGAGAAATTTTTTTTG
Source organism: uncultured archaeon (assembly GCA_964531875.1). Classification (GTDB taxonomy): domain Archaea; phylum Iainarchaeota; class Iainarchaeia; order Iainarchaeales; family Iainarchaeaceae; genus UBA493. The sequence goes on from CAZHFT010000006.1 coordinate 12,157, forward strand.
AGCTTTTTGAAATGCTTCTTGTGCTTTCATATTAATGTTTTTCATAAGTTTAAACTTATTCTATTTTTTTCATTAATATTTCTATTGAAGATAGTTTTAGAGGTTCGTTGTTTTCGTTTTGAATTTCTTCAGTGTATATTCGTATATTGTCTGTTTTGATTTTGTTCATGAATTTGTTTTTTGTGATTTCTGATACATCACATGCTCTTGAAATTGATTTTCCTCTTGCTTTTATTGTTACCTCTGTATTGCCTTGGTTCATTTGCATCATTACTGCCATTACATAGGCCATAGTATTTTTCCGACCCACATAAACTATGTTGTCGTTTTCCATTTCTTGCCCTCCTATTTTAAGTTAAGCAATTATAATTAGCACAAAATGTTTATAAGAAAATAAGAAAAAATAGGGGTATTTTTATGTTTTTGATGTAAAAAAAGAAAAAAAGTAGATTATTTAAGTTAACTTAAATAATCTAGTGTTGATTCAAATATTCCTCTGGTTTTTCCAGGGTTGTAATTAAAGTAGATACTTTTTCCAATTACAATATTTTTTTCTGCTATTCCTACAAAGCTTTTTTTGTCCATTCCTGAACTTTGAATGTAGGCTATTTCTTTTCCGTTTAATGAAACATCAAATGTTTCAAATGTAGCGTTTTGGAAATTTATTGTAGGGAATACATCTATTCCTTCCATTATTTCATGGTCTTCGTCTTGTCTTAATAGTTTTCCTTGTACAAGGATTCTGTTTGTACAACTTGTTTGATTGTCGAGTGTTCTATCACATTCAACTGGTATAATGTCTCCGAAAGTGTTTTTCCAACCAATAACATCATAAGTGTCTGGTCTTCTGATTCCTGAGTCTTTTACTATAATAAATTTTCCTCCACTTTTAACAAAGCTTTGAATTGCTTCTCCAAGTTTTTTTGAAACTTCTTTACTTGCTTCTTCACTTTGGTCAAGCATTACTATTTCATAATTCGCGATGATTTCCTTAGGGTTTCTTTCAAGCGAGTTCGTGGTGCGAATATCATAATCAATCGTGTTTCGATTATCATTTAGGATATCTACTACGTCTTGGCTTGTTGAACCAATAATAAGCATTTTTGTTTGTGAATTTCCTGCGTCAAATACGTCAACAACTACTCCGAGTAATGGAGTGCTGTTATCCACAACGTCAAATTTAACTGCTAGGAAAAATCCTATTATAATTATTAGAATTAATGGAACTAATCCTTCTAAATGTGTTCCAAATTTTGATTGTATTGACCCGCCAAAATCATCTGCTGGCGGCATTGCAGAGTCCGAACCTTCAGGATACATCTTGTTTTCACCTTCTCTAATTAATATGTTAATATTATTATTATTTGTTTTATATCTTTAAATATGTATGTTTAATGATAAATAAGTCATTTTTATATATAAATGTTTTCCTAATTATCATTACTATAGAGGTGTAAAAATGAAGTTTAATAAATCTAATGAAGCAAGCTCTGGTCCAAGTTCGTCTATTGGAATAATGAGATTTTTTGATTCTGATGGTTCTAACCCAAAAATGAGTCCTGAGTTTGTTGTAGCAGTAGCAGTTGTTTTTTCTTTAATAATTGTTGCATTTCACTTAATGGGATAGATTATATTCTACTAGGGATATTAGTTTTATATGAGTGAAGTAACAAAAATAGTTATTGATGTAAAAGAAAGTTTATTGAAGGATTTGCCTATTTTTTTAAAATTAGAACAAAATAAAAAATATTTTTTAGGGGAAAAAATTGATGCTTATTGTTCTGTTGCATTAGAACAATTAGTTGGAAAAGCTCAACTTACTCCTAATTTTTCAATTTTTATAAATGTGCTTTATGGTTGTCAACAATTAGATGAGTTTGGAGAACAATGGGCGCCAACTAAAGAAAAAATTGAAACGTGGATTGTTTTTTTAAAAAAATTTAAGGTTTAAGTTTGATAAAAAATTCTCTTTCAAGTAATTTTTCACCTTTTTCTTTTACTATTGTTATTTTTGTGTTAGTGTTTTTTTCTAATTCTTTTAAATATTTTTCAACAAATCCTGTATCGTTTGAACCTAAGTTCATTTCGATTATATCGTTTGGATTGAGTTTTAATTCTTTTCTTGTGCTTTGAATTTTTCTTCTTAATTCCATTAGTTCCCATTCTTCTTTTAGTTCAGTGTTTGCTTTTGTATTCAAATATATTTTTCCTTCTAGGAATTCTTTTGAAGCGTATTCTCCTTTTGGTTCTTCTTTTGTTTCAGCAAATTTTTTTACATTGCATGATGCTAAAACAATTTTTTCTGAATTTTTGAACATTGGTTTTTTTGAAACAAAAATTAGTTCTTCTAGTGGCCACCTTAATCTTAATTTTTCGGTTTCTCTTAAACTTAACACTTCTTGAGTTAGTTGTTTTGTTTG
>CAZHFT010000007.1:0-14341 GCA_964531875.1 uncultured archaeon
GAGTAGTTGCAAAAGAAGTAGGCGAAAGATTTGCAAAAATAGCAGGAATTAGCGCGGGTGTAGTATAATGATAATAAGCAGTTCAAAACCAAAAAAACAAAGAAAGCAACATTATACTAAAGCATTACATATTTTACAAAAAGAATTATCAATGCATTTAAGCAAAGAATTAAGAAAAAATTTAGGTAGAAGAAACCTTGAAGCAAGAAAAGAAGATACTGTAAAAGTAATGAGAGGCTCAGAAAAATTTGTAGGAAAACAAGGAAAAATAACTTTAATTAAAAGAAAAAAGAGACAAGTTTTTATTGAAGGAATTACACGGAAAAAAATTGACGGAACAGAAATCCAAGTTCCATTCAAACCAAGTAATCTTCTTCTTGTAACAATTGATGAAAAAGATGAAAGAAGATTTAAAGGACAGGCAAAAAAGAAGGTGAAGGAAGATGGCAAATAAAGGCGAAACAAAATCACAAAAGAGCATTTCAGCTCCAGCTACAAGATATTTTTCTAAAAAAGAATCAACATTTACAGTAAAAGGCAGACCTGGCCCACATAACAAAAATACTTCAGTTCCTTTATCATTCGCACTTGTAAAAATACTTGAACTTGCAAAAACAACTTCAGAAGCAAAAAAAATTATTGCAGACGGACAAATTAAAATAAATGGAACAATAAGACGAAACTCAAAATTCCCAATAGGAATATTTGATATTATTGCTATTGATGCACAAAAGAAAAAATAACGAATTTTGTTAGATAAAAAAGGAAGATTAGTAATTAAAGAAATCGGTGCAAAAAGCAAAGATTTCAAAATATCAAAAGTTGTTTCAAAAAGAATTATTAAAAAAGGAAAAATAGAAGTAACAACTAATGATGGATTCACAATTACACTTGAAAAAGAAAAAATAAATGTTAATGATAGTTTAAAACTTTCAATGCCCAAGCAAAAAATTGAAGAAATTTATCCACTTGCCCAAGGAAATATAGCATACATTGTTGGTGGAACACACGTTGGCGACATAAATACAGTTAAAGAAATAATAAAAGGAACCTTACAAAGAAAAGAACTTGTTTCACTTGAAAATGAAAATGCTAAATTTCAAACAGTTACAAGAAATGTTTTTGTAATAGGTAAGGACAAAGCCGAAATAGAGGTTCTTAAAAAGTGAGTATTATGCAAAACCAAATGAAAACAATCCAAATTGAAAAAGTAACCCTAAACATGGGTGCAGGCCAAACAGGAAATGAACTAAAGAAAACTACGACTATTCTTGAGTTAGTTTCTAATGCAAAACCTACACATACTTTATGTAAAATTAAACAACCAACATGGGGATTAAGACCAGGATTGACAATTGGTGCAAAAGTAACCCTAAGAGGAAAAAAAGCAGAAGAATTTTTGAAAGATGCATTTATTGCAAAAGATAAAACACTTAGAAAAAAAAGTTTCGATAAAAGAGGAAACTTTGGATTTGGAATAAAAGAATATATTGATTTACCAAAAGCAAAATATGACCCAAAATTAGGAATAAAAGGACTTGATGTTTTAGTAACACTTGAAAGACCAGGATATAGAATAAAAAGAAGAAAAATTGGTAAATGCAAACCTGCTCAAACACATTTAATTACAAAAGAAGAAGCAGAAGAATTTATTAAAGAAAAATTCGGGGTTGAAATGGAATGAGTGAACAAAAAGTTCCAACAAACTGGAAAGTCCAGCCAAAAATTTGTAAACAATGCGGAAGCCACAAAGGAGTAATAAGTAAATATAATATTGGTTTATGCAGAAGATGTTTTAAAGAAAATGCCGAAAAAATAGGATTCAGGAAATATGATTAAGGAGATGATTCAATGAGTAGAAATGACCCAATTGCTGATGCACTGATAAACTTGAAAAATCATGAAAATGCTTCAAAAAAAGAATGCATAATCAGACCAGCTTCAAAACTCCTTAAAGAAATCCTTAGAATAATGCAAGAAAAAGGATACATTGGAACATTTGAATTTATCGACGATGGAAGAGAAGGACTATTCAAAGTACAATTACTCGGAAAAATCAATGAATGTAGAGTAATAAAACCAAGGTACGCAGTAAAGAAAAATGATTTTGAAAGTTTTGAAAAAAGATACTTACCCTCATATGATATAGGAACTCTTATAGTATCAACTCCAAAAGGAGTAGTTACTCATACAAAAGCAAAAGAATTGGAAACCGGAGGAAGACTCCTGGCATATGTTTACTAAGTGATAAAAATGATTGGAAAACTTATTAGCACAATAGAAATTCCCGAAGGAATAGAATCCATGGTTAATGGTAACGATGTTAGCTTTAAAGCAAGTGGAAAAGAAAATGCAAGACATTTTAAATCAATTAATATTGTTTTAAAAAAAATAGACTCAAAAATAGAAGTACTTGCAAAAACCGAAAGAAAAAATGTTATTGCTGAAGGAAGAACAATTGCAGCACATTTAAAAAATATGCTTTTAGGATTACAAAACGATTATGTTTGTAAATTAGAAATAGTTTATAGTCACTTTCCAATGACTGTCACAGTAAAAGATAATTTAATAGAAATTAACAATTTAGCTGGAGCAAAACAAATGAGAAAATCAAAAATTTTGCCAAATGTAAAAGTAGAAGTTAAAGGAAAAAATATTACTGTTACTGGGCATAATAAAGAATCTGTTGGTCAAACCTCAGCTAATATGGAAATGGCTACAAAAATTAAAGGAAAAGATGTTAGAGTTTACACAGACGGAATATACATAACAGAAAAGGCAGCAATACAAATAGGTGAATGAAAATGGCAGAAACAAAAGAAGCAAAAACTGAAAAGAAAGAAATTAAAGCCGCGACCAAAGGAAGTCCCGCTGAAAGTACCCGTGAGGGTGAAAGGGAAATAAAAAAAGAAACTGTTGAAAAAGCTAAACCTAAAACTGTTGAAAAAAAAGAAACAAAAACCGAAAAAAATACTGAAAAAAAGGAAGAAACAAAAGCAATTAAAGAAAAAAAGGAAGCACCTAAACCAAAAAAAGAAAAAAAATCAAGAAAAATTATTATTAAAAAAACTGAAAAAACAATTGAACAAAGAGCTATTGTTCAAAGAAAAAAATCTCTTCCAACATATAGAGGAAGATTTGGAAAAAGATCAGTTAGAAAAAAAAGTAAGGATAAATGGAACAAATGGAGATTCCCAAGAGGAATTGATGTTAGCCATGTAATGAGTGACGGTTATAATCCAAAAGAAGGATTTAGAACTCCAAGAATAATTAGAGATGTTCATCCAAGTGGATATAATGAAGTTACTGTAAAAACAATTAAAGACCTTGAATTTGTAAAAGACAATTATGCAATAAGAGTACTTGCAGGAATTGGACGACAAAAAAAACTTGCAATTGTAGATAAAGCAATTGAAAAAGGAATTAAAGTTCTAAACCCATAAGGGGGTCAAAAAAATGGATGATAAGCAAGCAAGAAGAATGGCAGCAGAAATTTTAAAAGTAGGCAAAACAAAAGTCTACATTAACCCAGAGGAACGAGCAAAAATTAAAGAAGCAATGACTAAGGAAGACCTTAGACAATTGATTAAAGATAGAGTTATTAAAAAAAGACAAGACAATTTACAAAGTCGATCTAGAGCAAGAATTTTACTTGAGAAAAAAAGAAAAGGACGAAAAAAAGGCCAAGGTAAACGAACAGGTAAAAAAAATGCAAGAGCAAAAAGAAAAGAAAATTGGATTAAAAATGTTAGAGCACAAAGAAGAACTTTAAAAGAAATGAAAAAGTCTGGTGTTGCTTTAAAAAAACCTGCAAGAAAAATTTATTTAATGATAAAGGGCGGATTCTTCAAAGGAAAGAAATATGTTCAAGCTCTTGTTGAAGGGGGCGCAAAAAATGAGTAGTGGACCAACATTTAAAGTAAAATTTAGAAGAAGAAGAAAATCTAAAACAAACTACAAAAAAAGATTAGCATTATTGAAGTCTAAAAAATTAAGATTTGTAGTTCGAAGAACAAACAATTCAACAATTTGTGAATTCGTGGAATATAAGCCTAAAGGAGATGACGTTAAAACCTTCTATGCAAGTGCAGCACTTAAAAAATTAGGTTGGAAAGGTCACACAGGAAACTTATCAGCAGCATACTTAACAGGATACATTTGTGGAAAAAAAGCAATAAAAGAAGGAGTTAAAGAAGCAATTCTTGATATTGGTCTTGTTACTCCTATTCATGGAAGTAGAGTTTTTTCAGCATTAAAAGGAGCAATTGATGCAGGGATTACTATTCCTACTGATGAAAAAGTTTTTCCATCAAAAGATAGAATATCAGGAAAGCACATTAATGAAGAAACTTCAACCAACTTTGAAGAAACAAAAAAAGCAATCGAAAAAGAGTTTGGTGATTAAAAATGACTGAAAGAGAAAAAAGAGGACGAAGAAGAAAAAGAACTGATGAGGAAATACAACTCAAAAAACAAGAAGATAATCAGAAAGCTATTTCTGACTGGGTACCTCATACAAAAATCGGAAAAACCGTAAAAGAGGGAGAAATAAAAAGTTTAGATGATTTTTTCGCTAAAGGAAATAAAATCATTGAACCTCACATAGTTGATGTTTTAGTACCTGAATTAAAAGAAAAAATGGTTGATTTCAAAAAAACAACTAAAGTAACTAGACAGGGAAGAAATTTTTCATTTAGAGCAGCAGTGCTTGTGGGAGATGGAGATTCTTATATTGGACTTGGAACTGCAAAAGACAAAGAAAAGTTTCCTGCAATAAATAAAGCTACAAGAAATGCAAAACTTGCAATTAAAAAAATAAGAAGAGGTTGTGGAAGTTGGGAATGTAGATGTAATCAATCACACTCAGTACCTTTTCAAGTTTCAGGAAAATCATCTTCGGTAACAGTTACTCTATTACCTGCTCCAAAAGGAACAGGACTTGTTGTTGGAGACAATATTAAAGCAGTGCTTAATTTTGCAGGAGTAAAAGATGTTTGGAGTAAAACTAAAGGAAATACTGCTTCAACTTTAGACTTTGTTAAAGCCGCAATTGATGCTCTTGTTTCAACAAACAATGTTAGATTATCAGATGATATTACTAAAAAATTGGAGGAGAAAAAATGATTGCCGCAATAAGAATCAGAGGAACAGTTAATGTTTCAGATCAACTTTCATATACTCTCACAAATATGAAACTCCATAAACCAAATCATTTAGTTCTTGTTAAAGAAGATAAATCATCAAAAAAAATGGTTGAAAAAGTAAAAGATTATGTTGCGTTTGGAGAAATAACTGAAGAAATTCTTGCAAAACTTCTTGTAAAAAGAGGAAGACTTGAAGGAAATGAAAGACTAACCATTGAATATTTAACTCAAAATAAACTTGGAACTTTTGAAGAACTTGCAAAAAATATTATTGAAGGAAAAATTGTTTTAAAAAATACAGGAATAAAACCGGTTTTTAGATTACATCCTCCTAGAAAAGGACATAGGAGAAAGGGAACAAAAAAACCATTTAATTTAGGTGGAGCCCTTGGTTACAGAGGCGAAGAAATAAACAAGCTTATTACAAGTATGAGTTAGGTGAAAAAATGGTTGTTAGAGAAAGAAAGAAAAAAAACAAGCTTAGAGGCCAAAGAACTCACGGTGGAGGCGGTACAAAAAATAGAAGAGGTGCTGGTTCTAGAGGCGGAGTTGGAAAAGCAGGAAGCCACAAGCATAAGTTTTCAAAATATTATGTTGATTTTGGAGTTAAAAGAACACTTAAAGCAAAACCAAGAGGCGAATCAATTAGCATTGCAGTAATTAAAGAAAATATTACTAATTGGGTTGCTAAGGGAAATGCGCAAAAAGAAAATGACTTTATTGTGATTGATGGAAAAAAACTTGGGTTTTACAAAGTTTTATCAACAGGAACAATAAAAGAAAAAATAAAACTTATTAATGCAGAAGCTTCAAAAAAAGCAATAGAAAAAATTGAGTCTGTTGGAGGAAAAGTAGAATTAAGCTTGACTAAAATAGATGAAAATTTTGAACCAGAGAATAAAGAAGAGGCAAAAGAATGAATAATACAGATATTATATTATTGAAAGTGGACATGCACAACACTAACGTAACTGCGGCTATACAGCCCACTGCGAAGCAGTGTGCATCGTACCCCACAGCGACCGAAGGAAGTACCCTCGAGGGTGCCGAAACTGTGGAGGTTGAAGCTTAATGAGTATTTTTGAGACATTTAAACCTGTTTATGGTTTATTGCCTGAAGTAAAAGCGCCAACGGAAAAACCACCGTTGAAAAAAAGACTAATATGGACAGCTACCGCATTATTAATTTTCTTCATAATGGGAAACATAAAAGTACTTGGATTAAGTGCACAAAGTGCAGGTCAGCTTAATCAGCTTCAAGTTATTCTTGCATCCCAAATTGGAACACTTATTACTGTAGGAATAGGCCCAATAGTACTTGCTTCAATTGTATTACAATTACTTGTTGGAGGCGGACTTGTTAATCTTGATTTGTCCAACCCCGCAGATAAATCTCAATTCAGCGGAATGCAAAAATTACTTGCAATAATCCTAAGTTTTTTTGAAGCAGCAGTTTTTTCAATGACTGGATACTTAACTCCTGCAGAAGGAATGTTTCCATTTGTTGTTTTGCAGGTTGCAATCGGCTCAATTATTCTTCTGTACTTAGATGAAGTTGTTTCAAAATATGGTGTTGGTTCAGGAATAGGATTGTTTATTGCAGGCGGAGTAGCCGGCAGTATTATTTGGAGAGTATTTTCACCGCTTGATGCAATGCTTAATATTTCATTAACAAATGGAAGTGGATTAATATTCCAATTTTTTAATCAAGTTGGAACTAACTTAATGGGTGCATTTATTGTAGCATTATTACCAATTATTTTTACATTAATAGTTTTCTTTGTGGTTGTTTACGCCGAAGGAATACATGTGAATATCCCAATAACAATGGGAAGACGAGGAACTGGAGGACGATACCCTGTAAAATTCCTTTATGTTTCAAACATGCCAGTAATACTTGCAGCAGCATTATTTGCTAACATGAGTATTTGGGCAAGCTTAGTAAAAGACATTCCGTTTATTGGTGGATTTATGACCGGAATTGCAACAATAGTTATTCCTCCCTATGGATTAATGCAACAGGTATTACTTGAAGGATTATCTCCAGAAATATTTAGTCAAATGATTGAAAGTGTATTAAGTTTACAATTTATTGGATTAGGAGGAAGTGTAATTCACGCAGGAATTTACATTGGAATTCTTGTTATTGCATGTATTATATTTGGAAGATTTTGGATTGAATTAGGCGGACAAGGACCAGATAAAGTTGCTGAACAATTACAACGTGCTGGAATGTATATTCCTGGGTTTAGAAGAGACCCAAGAATAATTAAACAAGTACTTGATAGGTATATTCCTACAATCACCATACTTGGTTCTGCATTTGTTGGATTACTAGCTGGATTTGCAGATTTAACTGGCGCAATTGGTTCAGGAACAGGAATTTTATTAACAGTAGGAATAGTTTACAGATTATATGAAGAACTTGCAAAAGAACAATTAATGGAAATGCACCCTATGCTTGGAAGAATATTTGGACAAGGAGGGAGCTTTTAAAAGGAATCGGTGGAAGAATATTTAATCCCCCCATTTAATCTTTTTAAGCGCTTGAGGTTTTTTTTATGATTATTAACGCGATGATTGATATTAGTCTTATTTCATTAGGATTAGCTATTATTTCGCAAATAATACAAAGTAAATTTCTTGATAGAGAAAAAATGAAAACACAACAAAAAGAAATGAAAGAAAAACAAAAAATAATGCAGGAGTTAATGAAAAAAGAAGATTTAAAATCAAAAAACGAACTCGAATCCATGCAAAAAGAACTAATGGGACAAATGCAAGGAATGATGTCAGGCTCAATGAAAATGATGATGGCGTCAATGGTTATTTTCCTACCCGCATTTGCATTACTTGGTTTTTTTTATGGAGAAGCAATTATTCAATTGCCGATTCCATTACCTTGGTTTGGAAAAGAATCGCTTATTGAAATTTTCACTGAAACAAATTGGTTTGGATGGTACTTTGTTTCGTATCTTTCAATAACAATTTTGATGAATATTGGAAGAAAATTAACAAAAAAATTTGGTGTTATAAATGGTTGATAGACAAACAAGAGTAAAGAAAAAAAAATTTAGGAAAACTCCTGGATCAAACACAGTAACCCAATATACAAGAGAAAAAAACACTAAAGCAAGGTGTAACATTACTGGAAAACAATTAGCAGGAACAGCAAATCAATCAAAAGCAATAGTAAACAAACTTGCTAAAACAAAAAGAAGACCAAGCGTTAAATTTGGAGGAGTTCTTTCATCACCTGCAAGAAAAAAATTATGGGAATACAAATCACTTATTGAAGTAGGAAAAATTAAACAAGAAGATATTCCTATCAAATTTAAAAAATTTATTACAGGTGACAAAGAATGAATGCAATAGAAAAAGGAAGCATTTGTATTAAAACTGCAGGAAGAAACTCAGGAGAAAAAGTAGTTATTCTAAAACTTATTGACAATACATTTGTTGAAATTGAAGGATTTAAAATAAAAAAGAAAAGATGCAATATAAGCCATCTTTTTCCAACAAGAAAAAAAATTGACGTTTCTGAAAAAATTACACAGGAAGAATTAAAAACAAAATTAAAGTGATACCATGACTGAAGAAAAAGAAGTAAAAAACGAAACAATCCCTAAAAGAGAAATCGACTTAATTGTAAGAATTGCAGGAGTAGACCTTGATGGAAACAAATCAGTAGTTAGAGGACTAACAAAAATAAAAGGAATTGGTATTAGAGCCGCTAAAAATATAGCCACTGCATTTACAAAAACAGCAAATGTTTTATCTTCCGAAAAAATCGGAAACCTTACCGAAATTCAAATAAAAAAACTTGAAGAAATTACCCTTAATCCAAAAGCAGCAGGAATCCCTGTGTGGGCTCTTAATAGAAGAAAAGACATCTACACTGGAGAAGACAAACATTTAGTAATGGCAGATCTTGACTTTAGTTATAGAACTGATTTCCAAAGATTAAGCGAAATAAAGTCCTATCGTGGACTAAGACACAACTGGGGCCTTACCACAAGAGGACAAAGAACAAAGTCTACTCATAGAGGTAAAGGCGGAACTGTTGGAGTAACAAAAAAGGATGTTGTAAAGAAGTGATAACTAATGGGCGACCCTAAGAAAAAAAGAAAAAAATATGATACCCCTAGAAAGAAATGGGATAAACAATTACTTGTAACTGAACGAAAACTCGTTGATTTTTACGGTTTAAAAAATAAAAAAGAACTTAGAAAACACGAAACATGGTTAAAAAATAAAAGAACAATTGCAAGAAGCCTTCTTGCTTTACCATTAGATAAAAGACAACAAAGACAAAGCGAATTAATGAGTGGATTAAAAAAAATAGATTTAGTACAAAAAGAAGCTACTCTTGATGATGTTTTAAGTTTAAAAGTTGAAGCGGTTCTTGAAAAAAGATTACAAACACTTACTTTAAGAAAAGGACTTGCTAATACTTCAAATCAAGCAAGACAATTTATTGTACATGGGCATATTGCAATTAAAAAAGAAAAAATTAATGCCCCAAGTTACCTTGTTCCAGTAGACGAAGCATTAGAAATTGGTTGGTTTAGAAAACCACTTGAACTTAATACTGCACCAGCAAAAAAAGCTGATTTAAAAAAAGAATTTGAAGAATCTGCAGGAAAAACTAAAGAAATCAAAGAAGAGAAAAAAGAAGAAGTAAAAGAAGAGAAAACTACGACTAAAGGAAAAGAAATCAAAAAAGAAGAATCTCCAATAAAAAATGAAGATAAAAAAGAAACTACGGAGGCTAAAGCATGAGTAAAATAGGAATAATGAATATTTATGCTTCACGTAATAATACAATTATTCTTTTAACAGACATCACAGGTTCTGAAACCATTGCAAAATGTTCAGGCGGAATGGTTGTTAAAGCACAACATAAAGAAGGTTCTCCTTATGCTTCAATGAAAATTGCAGAAATAGTTGCTGACAAAGCAAAAGATAAAGGAATAGATGAAGTAATAGTAAAAGTAAGAGGACAAGGCGGAATACGACCAAGGTCACCAGGACAAGGTGCAGAAGCTGCAATTCTTTCACTTACAAGAAATAATATTAGAATTAAAACAATTGAAAATGTAACGCCTATGCCACATGATGGGTGTAGACGTAAAAAAAGACACAGGAGTAAAAAAGACTAAAAGCTACGAGGTTATTATTATGGATGTGAAACTACTTGAACAAAAAAGAAACATTACAAAGCTTCTTTTCAAAGGAACCGATGCACATTTCATGAATACTTTAAGAAGAAAAATTATGGCCGGAACTCCAATTTTAGCAGTTGAAGATGTACATTTTTATGAAAACAATAGTGTAATGTTTGATGAAATGCTTGCTTCAAGACTGGGATTAATTCCATTAAAAATGGATTCAAAAAATTACAAAAGAGGAGATAAAGTTAAACTTGTTCTTGAAAAAGAAGGCCCTTGTACAGTTTATAGTAAAGACATTAAAAGTACAGACCCAAAAATAGAACCCGCAGAACTTAACGTGCCAATTACAATTCTTTCAGAAGGACAAAAAATAAAAATTGAAATGGATGCAATAGTTGGAATCGGAAAAGACCATGTAAAACACCAACCCGCAATTATTTCATACCAAGAAATTCCAATAGTAAATGGAAAAAGTTACCAAGCAGATGTTATTGAAAAATTATTAGATGAAAAACAAAGAGATTTTATAGTTGACAAAAATGAAAAAATAGAGTATGACCCTACTGCATTTATTTTTACAGTAGAATCACATGGAAATCTTAACGCAAAAGAATTATTTATGGAAGCAGTAAATGAATTAAAAGAAAAAACAAAGGAGTTTAAAGGAGAATTGAAAAACTTAAGTTAATATAATTCATAGTTACTGACCGCAGGAGTGCCCGAGCGGTCAAAGGGGCAGGACTTAAGATCCTGTGGCTTAGTGCCTTCGAGGGTTCAAATCCCTTCTCCTGCATTAAAAATTAAAATAATTAAAAAGAGTTGAAAAAAAATGAGAACCGGACCAACAAAACAAGAAACAAGAGACACAATAGTTAAACTTGAAAAATACGGCAAAAAAACAAAAAAAGCAGTTTGGAAAGACTTAGCTAAAAGATTAAAAAAACCATCAAGAATACGAGCAAAAATTAATGTTTATAGATTAAATGAACTTGCTGAAAATAATAAAGACAAAATTCTTGTAATAGCTGGAAAAGTTCTTGCAAAAGGAAACATTGAAAAAAAAATAGAAGTTGCATGTTTTACTTACTCTGAAAAAGCAAAAGAAAAAATTATTGCAAATAAAGGAACTATTATATCACTTACGGATTTAATCGATAAAAAAATTAGCGCAGATAAAATGGTGATTATACAATGACGGTTATTGACGGAACAAATCTTATTGTTGGAAGAGCTTCAACAGAAATTGCACAAAGACTATTAAAAGGAGAAAAAATACAAATAATCAACTCTGAAAAAATGGTTTTTACAGGAACTAAAAAAAATCTTTTTGAAAAATATAAAGAAAGACTTGATCTTAATGAAAAAGGAAACCCAAGACATGGCCCAAAATATTCAAGAATGCCTGAAAGAATTGTAAAAAGAGCAGTAAGAGGAATGCTTCCTTGGAAAAAACCAACAGGAAGAACAGCATTTAAAGGATTCAGAGCATATATTGGAGTTCCTGAAGAATTAAAAGATATTAAAGCAGAACAAATTAAACTTGCGATTAATGAACATGAAAAAGGTTACTTAACAGTAGAAGACTTAAGTAAAAACCTTGGTGCGAAGTGGTAAAAATGGCAAAGAAAAAAGGAATAACTTCAAAAGCAAAAAAGAAAGAAGCAATAGCTAATGCAGTAATCAAAAAAGGAACTGGAATTGTAAGAATTAATAAGAAAAAATTATCAACAATTGAACCAGAGCATATCCAAGAATTTATTAAAGAACCATTAGAACTAGCAGGAGATATTGCAAACACAGTAGATATTTCGGTTGTGGTTAAAGGCGGAGGAGTTGTTAGTCAAGCAGTTGCTTCCCGAGCATCAATAGCAAAAGTAATTATTAAATTAAAACATGATGAAAAACTTAAGAAAAAATTCCTTGCTTATGACAGAATGTTATTAGTTGATGACGCAAGAAGAGTAGAGCCTAAAAAGCAACTTGGTCCAAAAGCAAGAGCAAAAAAACAAACGAGTAAGAGGTGAAGCCAAATGATTGTACCTGTAAGATGTTTTAGTTGTGGAAAAGTAATAGGTGAAAGTTATGAAGCTTTCAAAGAAAGAACAGAAAAAGGAGAAGACCCTGAAAAAGTCTTAGATGATTTAGGAATCACTAAATATTGTTGTAGAAGAATGATTTTCTCACAAGTGGATACAATTCACGAACTATTAAAATATGCGAAGTGAAAAAAATGACTAAAAAGAAAGAAGAACCAAAAACTATTGAAGAAAAAAAAGAAACTACTGAAAAAGTAGAAGTCAAAGAAAAAATTAAAGAAACAAAAAAAGTTTCTAAAGAAGAAGCTAAAAAAGAAGTTTCTAAAGAAAAAACAGACGTTACTAAAGAAGAAGCTAAAAAAGAAATAAAAACAGTAGAAACTAAAGAAGAAAAAACAGAAGAAGGTAAAAAAGAAAAGAAAGAAGCTAAAAAAGAAGAAACAAAAGAAATTTCTGTTGAAAAAGAAATTAAAAATAAAGAAGAAAAAAACTCAAATCAAACTTCAATGGTTGACACAGAAAAATACTTAAATACTGGAGCACACATAGGAACAAAATTTAAATCAGGAGACATGAAAAAGTATATTTACAAAGTAAGAAAAGACGGATTAAATGTTCTCGATGTTCAAACTCTTGACAAAAGATTAAATTTTGCTTCAAAATTTCTTTCACAATTTAACGGAAAAGAAATCATAGTAGTTTCAAGAAAAGTTTATGGACAAACCCCAGTAAAAATATTTGCTGAAACAATTGACGCAAAATCAATTATTGGAAGATTTGTTCCAGGTACATTTACAAATCCTGAAAGTAATCATTTTTGTGAACCTAAAGTAGTAGTAGTAACTGACCCAGAAGTAGACTCGCAAGCAATCCTAGAAGCTACAATAATGAGGGTTCCAGTTGTTGCACTTGCATCAACAAATAATGAATTAAAAAATATTGATATTGCCGTTCCTATTAATAATAAAGGAAAAAAAAGTATTGCACTTGCTTATTGGGCAATTGCAAAAGAAATATTAAAACTAAGGGATAATGCAGAATTATCAAAAAGTATTGAAGATTTTGAATACAAAATGAAAGAAGATGATAAAAAGAAACCCTTTCAAAGACGTCCAAGATTTGGAAATGCTGGAAGAGGCGGATTCCGAAGTGGCAGTGGTGGACAAAATAGGTCTGATCAAGGCGGAAGAGGAAGAAGATACTAAAATATTACCTTCTACCCCTAAAAAGTACTAATACCCCTTATTTATTGCACTTTTTATTGCATTATTACTTAAATTTTAATTAGTAAGTTGTATAAATTAGCGTGTTTTATAATAGAAAAAACGCTTCAAAATCATTAAATAACTGTAAACAGTAAATTTATTAAAGGTTTAAACCTATATTATATTAGAATAAATAAAAAAATCGCGTGATTAACAATGCAAGAGTACGACATAAACCTATTTTTAGAAAAACTTGGATTAACTGAATATGAAGCTAAAACTCTTTCTTCATTGTTTAAACTTAGAGAATCAGAAGCGCCAATAATTTCAAGAACCGCACAGGTCCCAAAAACAAGAGTTTATGATGTTCTTGACAGATTAACAAAAAAAAATCTTGTAATTGAAATTCAAGGTAGGCCAAAAAGATACATGGCTTTAGAACCTGAAAAAGTATTCAATATTCTTATGGAAGAAAAGAAAAAAGAACTCAAATTACTCGAAGAAGAAGCAACAAAATTAAAAGATACAATTTCATTTGATAATACTAATGGGACAAACGAAAAAGTAATGAAAGTAAAAGACAAAAATGATTTTATGAAAATTCTTGGTCAACACATTGATTCAGCAAATGAATCAATACACATTCTAACTCCAATTGCAAAAGAACATAATCACATATTAACTCCTTTAAAAAATGCAAGTAACCGAAATGTAGAAATAAAATTAATAAGCTCACTTAATGAAGACTCTGCAAAACTCGCAAAAGAATTCAAAACAAATGG
>CAZHFT010000008.1:0-3539 GCA_964531875.1 uncultured archaeon
TTTTTTTACAATTATTTTGCGTATTTTTTCAATGCTAGTTTTTTGTTCTCCAAAAATAGTTTTCAAAACTAATTCTTTTTCAGTGAAATAATATTTTGAGTATATCCCGCTGAAGAAACTTAATGTTGCGAGAAATCCAAAAAATAATGCAATAAAAATCAAGTCAATTAAATTTCCTATTAAAAAGAAATAAACCACAAAAACAATCCCTCCAACCAATAAGAATTGAATTGCTCTTTTGCGGGTTTTTGATTTTGAAAGGTTAATTATTTCATTATTCTCCATGGTCAATTTTCTGTTTTAAACTATTTTAATGTTTGTTATCTTTCCAAACAATTAAATATTAAAAAAAACATAATTCTTTTTGATTAAAAATGTCATTAGTTTTAGAAAAAGTTCCTGAAGACAAACGTGATGCGCGAGTAAAAAATGCTTTGCATACTCAAATTCTTAAGAAAGCAATTTATAAAACTGATAATTTAAAAAGTAAAATTTCTGAAAAAATAAAACCTAATTTGGAGAAGTGAAAAAGAATGCCTTCTAGAAGATTTAGATCTAAAGCGCCAGAAGTTAAAAACCCATTAGGGCCTATTTGGCATATGCTTGGTTTTGGCGAAAAACCAAAAAGAAAATAATTTATTTTGTCGCGATAGCTTTTAGTTTTTTTCCCCTTCACAAAATAAGTTTTCTTACTTTTTCTGCAATGTCTCTTTTTGCAAGTATGAGTATTTTTGAACCTACATTAATTTCTGAATCTTTATCAGGAATAATGAGATTATCATTTTCATACAATGCAACAATTGCTGAACCTGAAGGGTGTTCAATATCTTTAATTTTTTTCCCAAGTATTTTTGATTTTTCAGTTATTTCAAGTTCCATTATTTCTGCTTGGCCTCTTGAAATAAAAGCTAAGTCAAGTACTTCTGGTTTTGTAATGAGTTCAGAAATGTATCCTGCTGCTGCTGCTTCAGGGTGAATAACAATATCTATTCCAAGTTTTTTCAAAACCGATTCATCGTATTCAATTTTTCCAATTCTTGTTGCAACATTTTTTGCTCCAAGTTCTTTTGCTAAAAGAGAAATAACCATATTTGTTTCATCTTGACCAGTAAGCGCAACTAAAGCATCTGCTTCTTTTATCCCTGCTTTTTTAAGAGTCTTGGTTTCAGTTCCATCTCCTTTTGTTACAACTAAATCAAGTTCACCTGCAAGTTTTTCACAACGTTCTTCATTTTTTTCAATAATCACAACATCGTGTTCTTCATCAAGTAATATTTGTGCTAAGTAATATCCTAAATCTCCGCCGCCAACAATAATAATGTACATGTAATAATCACCTATTAATGAAAGTATTATTTCCTTTTTAACTTTTCCTGAATGATAAAGCAAACCCTATTGCTGAAAGTATGGGAATTATTTCTAATCTTCCAATCCACATGCTTAAAATTAGCATTATTTTTGAAGCAAAAGGCATTGTTGGAACAATTTCGCCTAATTGTAACCCTACGTTTCCTTGTGCTGAAATAATATTAAACAATGCACTTGTAAGACTCATTCCTTGTAAAGTAAGAACAAATACTCCAATAATGATTAAAAGAAGGTAAAGTAAAATGAATTGATTAACTTGTCTAATTTTTGAACCATCAATTTTTTTTCCTTCGAATTTTTTTTGAAAAAAAGAGTTTTTTGGTAAAATCAATTCTTTAATTCTCCAATAAATTGATTTTATAAAAATAATTAATCTTGAAACCTTTATTCCTCCTGCAGTACTTCCACTACTTCCTCCAATAACCATTACTCCCATTAAAATAAGTAAAACAAAATCTCCCCAATTTACAATGTCTGAAATAGGTACACTGGCAAAACCTCCACAAGTAATTGCTGAGGCGTTTTGGAATATTGCAGTTCCTAATGCAAAAGCAGCATCTGGATAAAAAATAAGTAATTTTGGAAGAATTAGAACTATTGAAATTATTAATATTGAAACAAGAACTTTGAATTCATTATCCATTATATACGCATCAAATTGTTTTTTTCTAATGAACAAGTAATGTACTGTAAATGGAGTTGCTCCAATAATCATTATTGCAACAAGACTAAGCAAAATCCAGGCATTGTCTAATCCAATCAACCCTGTGCTGGCAATATCCATTCCTGTAGTAGAAATCGCGGACATTGAATAATTAATCGCAGAAAAACCATCCATTCCTGCAAAAAATAATAAAAACATTCCAATTACTGTTAAAATTACATAAACTATCCAAATTTCTTTGGCAGTATTTTTTAAATTAGGTTTAATTGTTTCTTCTCTTCCCTCAGCAACCATGAGTTTTGCAGATTTAGTATAAGTCGTAAAAATTCCCATTAAACTCAAAACAATTATTCCTACTCCTCCAATCCAAGAAATTAATGACCTCCAAATAATAAGGCTTTTCGGAGCCGAATCAATAAGCAAAGGAATCATTGTAATTCCTGTTGTAGTAAGTGCACTCATTGATTCAAAAAAAGCATCAATAAAATGAATCCCCATAATAATCGAAAAAGGCATTGCAGAAATAGCCGTATAAATAAGCCAAATTAAAGCAACAATCATAAACGCGTGTTTTAAATCAGTAGATTCTTCACAAGAAAAAAGTCTTTTCATTGCAGTTCCTAAAAAGAAACAAAAAACTCCAACCAAAAAATAAATCAAAAGAAAATATAAATTTTCTTTAAACCAAATTCCAGTAATAAGTGGAACAAAAAAAGTTACCGCACTCCACTTAAGTAATTCTCCAGTATCCCGAAGAACAACTTTCATATCACTCAAACCAAGTCTAATAAGCATTCAAAATCAATACTAAAAAGTCGTTTCTTATTTATAATCCTACGGTAAAAGGTTTTTGATTAAATTTTTTTATAAAAAATTTGCAGGAGGGCGGATTCGAACCGCCGAACGCACTAAGCGACAGGCTCCTAAGGCCTGCGGGTTTGACCGCTTCCCTACCCCTGCATTATAACAAAATTGGTTAGAATCAGTTTTTAAAATTTGGCTTTGGTTATTTTTTTCACTTTATCTTTTTTAAGTATTAAGATTTATTTGAACTTCTTTTGCAACATCTAATCCCATTGGAATATCGAGTTTTGCTTTGATTGACCATTTTGTTCTTTTTCGACTTCCTGATAACATGTTAAAAACTCCGACAACTTGGTCGGCTGTTTGATTTCCAGTGGAAGTTCCTCTTAGTGCATCACTTGGGATAATTATTTTGAAAGGATAGTTTCTTGGCATTTGAGTTGCTTCATATTCTCTTTCAGAATCAAGTTCTTGTTCAACATTACAAATAGTTTTTGTACTTGTTTGATTTCTTCCATTTGCGCCTCTATGCGAAGAAGTTTCAGTTCCAACAAAAACAACCTTAACTCCTTTTGCTTTACTATTTTTTTTAATTACAAGTGAAACAGTTCCTTCAATTGTATCTCCTGGTTTAAAATTAAATTTATTTAACTTTATATCAATTTTTCCTACACCAAATCCAAACATTAACAAATCACCTAAA
>CAZHFT010000008.1:3639-13446 GCA_964531875.1 uncultured archaeon
TAACTTTATATCAATTTTTCCTACACCAAATCCAAACATTAACAAATCACCTAAAAATAAATGAATTTTAAATATAATAAACATTTCTAATAAAAAATTATTCGCTCTCGCTGAGTCCGACCTGCTCGTCGGAAGGGAGCGTACTATCTTCGCCTTATGGCTCGATAGAACTTAGTTAATTTAAAATTATTCGCTCTCGCTGGGAATCGAACCCAGATTGCTGGCTCCGCAAGCCAGTTTCCTATCCATTAGAAAACGGGAGCACAACCTTTTCTTTTTCTTGAGAAGAAAAAGAAAACGTTGACGAAAAGAAAAAGAACATAAACAAGATACTTAAAAAAAGTAAAAATTAATTTTATAGTAAGCGGATTACTTTTCCTTCTGTTAAAAGAAGTGTTGTTTCTGCTTGAGTAACAATTTTTCCTTGTTCTTCGTTTAATTCAGGAAATACTTTAACGCATTGCTTTTGCATTAATTCTCTTAAACCAACTTTTTTAGAAAACTCACTCATATCAAGTTCTCGGTGAAGCCATCTTTCTGCAAAAGGGAGAGTTGAATATTCTTCTTCAATAAAATCAAATATTTTTCTTGCTTCCTTGCTTCTTAATGGTTTTTTTTCTTCTAATTGAAAAATTTCTGCTTGTCCGCCTTCTTTAACAAAACCTCTTCCATTAGTAGCAAAAGGTTCAATTGCAATAGCTATTCCATCTTCAAGTTTTCTTGAATCTCCAGAGCCAACATTAGGGATGGTTGGAGAAACATGCGCATCAAAATAATCTACTCCATGTCCACTAAGATTTTGAACAGAATTAAATCCTTTTGCTTTAATTGTTTCTTCAATTGTCGCACCAATTTTTCCAAGTAATGCGCCTTCTTTAACAAGTTTTATTGCATTTTCTAAAGCATCTTTACTTACAGTAACCATGTCTGAATATTTTCCTGATAAATCAATTGTTTGAGCACAATCTGCAATATAACCATTTACATGAACTCCCACATCAACCTTAATTACATCTTCATTAGCTTCTTCTTCTGATTCAAAAGAAGGAGTATAATGCGCAGCACTATTATTTCTTGAAAGATTAATTGGAAAAGCAGGAAAACCGCCTTTGGTTATTATTGCTTTTTCCATTTCTTCTGCAAAACTATAAAGATTTGTTCCAATTTTTAATTTTTTTTTCGCAAGAGCCTGTATTTCTTCAGCAATTTCTCCTGCTTTTTTATAATCTGAAATAATTTTTTTATCCATAGTAACCAATTATTTTTTATTAAAAGCAATTTATAAGAGAATCACATAAAGCTTGCTAATGAACTTTGTTTTCCGCCTTGAATCAAATCTTGTTTTTCATACCCGAATTCGCGAGCAATTTTAATTACTGCAGGAATCAGTTGATTTTCAATGTAATAATTAACATCATAATTTCCTTCTTCAACATATTCCTCAAGTTCTGCAGTATCAGAAATTTTTTTTACTACCCCATCAGTAATAATAAATTCAAGTACACTACCCACATCAAGTTCTTTTCCTCTTGCAATTGCCTTTTTTGCAGCAGCAACATGTGGACCAATAGAAGTGTATTTTTCAGGTTTTCTTTTTAATTGAGTTCTTATAATTAATTTACTTTTTGGAACTTTTCCCGATTTTAACTCATTAATTGCTTTTTTTATTATTTCTATTGCTTTCTCAGGTTTTCCTTCTTTTAAAACTGCTTCAAGTACTAATTTTTGAGTGTCTTTAGCAATACCTGACCAATCTCTCCGAACATATTCAAATCCCACGATTTTTAATTCATCATTATAATCAATTAAAGCATATTTTTTCTTTGCTACCCCGCCTTCTGTTTTTGTAACAAAAAGTCCACGTTTGAAAAGACCTTCAAATTCAAGTTCCATTGCACCAGGCAATTTTGAATTAATTTTTTCAACAAAAGCAAGAATTTCTTTTTTACCCTTATCTTTAGGAATAATTAAAAATGCAGAATCGGTATCCCCGTATAAAGCAGTAAAACCAATTTTTTCTGCTTTATCCATTGTTAATTGAATATAATAACGACTCCAAGCAGTTATTGCTCTTGCACTTTCTCGAGAATACCATCTTGCGCGTGAATAAGCAAGATAACCATAATGTGAATTTAAAAGAATTTTTAACGCGTGTTGTTTTGCATTAAGAACAAGATATTCATGACTTGTTTTATCAAATTTTTTCATTTCTTTTTTAAACTCGATTCGGTTTGCGAGAATTTTTTCAAGAATTTCTGCTAAAAAACCTTTTCTTTTTTCACAAAACCAATCTTTATCAGGGGAAACATTTTTTCCATGTTTACAAGATTCATGTTTACATTTTAATGTTTCAGGGGAAATATTATGTGCAATCATTATGGTCGGGTGTAAAGAACGAAAATCAAGAACAGCAATATTTTCGTGTAATCCTCTAAGCGGCTCTTTTACAAATCCTCCTTTAAATGTTTGTAAATTTCTTCTGGTTACTTCTCCTTGTCCTGGTTTATTAGGAATAAGCATGTTTTTTTCAAAACTATTAACGGTTAATAATTGTTCAACCATTTGAGAAGATGCTGCTCTACTGGTGTTCTGAATGCTTTGTCTAAGCATTGAAGTGAATTGAATTTGAAGAGTTAAAAATTCTTCAGCAAGTTTAAGTGTAACTTCTCCATCCTCCATATTATATTTTACTACTCGGTCAATCTTTCCTTCATCCCATTCTTTATTTATGTCAGTTGAAAGAACCTTTTCTTTAGGTCTTTCAAATAGTTTTTCTGAAACATTTTCCAAATCAAATTTTAATAAATTAACCGCTCCGATTCTTGCCATGAATTTAATTAATTGATAAGCATCAAGATGTTGAGTTCCTTTTAATATTGCAGAATTATACATCCCCCGATGAGTAATTCTTATTCCCCCAAAACCAAAATCACATTTAATTTTAAGAATTTCACATCTTTGGTTTATATAAGGTAAATCAAAAGAATCTCCATTATAAGTAACAATAATATCCGGTTGTAATTTTCTTAAAGCCAGTAAAATATTTTCAAGCATTTCTTTTTCATCTGCAAAAACAAGAGTATTTTTCACACTTGATTTTTTATAAGTATAAACAGTATTTTTTTCAGGCGTAGAAATTACACACATCAAAATTGGGTCTTTTGTGGAGTCAGAAAATCTTCCTGGTGAATAAGTTTCAAGATCAATTGCGCACATTCTTAATTTGTGCTCAATTTTTATTTTAGAAATTTTTTTAATTTCATTTTCTTCCAGTTCAACTTCTACCCCTTGCATTGGCTCAAGTTTTTTATCGATTAAATAACGATTTCCAAAAGGAATATCAAATTCTCTTTTTTCAATTACTCCTTCAACCTCTTCGATTTCATCACGTGATTTAACTAGGTCCTGAGGATTTTTAAAAAAAACCTTTACAACGTTTTCAAAATTTTCTTTTTTCACTTCTTCTACTGAAAGAACTTTATGTTTTTCTTCTCCAAACTCAAACTTTTCAAGTGCTTTAATTGTTTTTTTAGCGTCTTTACAAATTAAGTAAAAGTATGGCTTAAATGATGAATCTTTAACTTCAACTATTTTTTCATCAGTACTAATGAATACTTGTATCTGCGAATTTTCTTCTTCATCTACCTCATAAGTGGTTCCCAGAAGAAGTCCGCAAAGTTTATTATGTTTCATAGTCATTATTTAAACAATAAAACAATTTTATTATGTAGGTGTTAGTATTCCTCCTCATCAAAGACGCACAGAAAACGAAAAAACATCCCCTAAGAAGCTTTCTTCAAAAGCACAAGGCGTTTTTGCAAGAGTAAATTCAGATATTAAAGCACTTAATAGTAGTATTCTTGTTATTTCTCAAAAAATTAAGTATGTAGTTAGGAATGAAAAAATTTTAGGTAGAAACCTTCTTGTACATAATAAAAAAATCAAAACACTATCCTCTAGGAGTCAATCAAGTTCTGATGTTGATTTGTCTGCGATAGAACCAAAATTAGAAGAAATTTCTAATAAAATTGATGAAAATGCAGAAGCAATCGCAAAACTCCAATCTGACGTAGAAAATATTAAAGAAAATTATGCAAAAGCTGAAGAAGTTGCAGAAATGAAATATGTTATAGATTCAATTAATCCCCTTGAATTTGTTTCTGTTAAAGATGTGAAAGATTTAATCGCTGAAAAAAAAGTTTCAAGTAAAAAGAAAAAGTAATTAATCTTGGGATTTAAAATGTCCAAACCACGTTCTCGAAAAAAAACTTCGGTTCAAATTAAACCAAAAACTAAATTTCAAAATTTTTTTGATTCAGTAATCGGGAAGCATAAATCAGTAAATTTTTCTAATAAAGATCGAGTTGCTATTAGGGGCGATTTTTCTGAATCTACTGCAAAAAGAATTTTTTCAAAACACGCAAAAACATGGAATGGTTTAATAAACAAAGAAGTAATGGAACACGAACTTGAATCATTAAAACAGCGGGTAAAAATAAATCCAAGCGATTCAATTGTAAGCGTTGGTTCAGGAACTTCAATTTTAGAAGCATTTCTTGCAAAAGAAATTGTGCCTAAAGGCAAAGTTATTAGTATTGACATTGCTCATGGAATGAGTAAAGAAGCTAAAAAAATAAAAATTAACTCAAAAGCAAATAATCTTTCAATACTAACTGCTTCAGGTACAAAAATTCCGCTTAGAAGTAATTCTCAAAATAAAGTTATAGCAATCCAGTCAAATTTACTCGAAACAAGACATTGGGAACCGTTTCTTCAAGAAAGCAGAAGGATTCTAAAAAAAGAGGGGTCTTCAAGATTGGTTTTTTCTGTTGTTTTAGCTAGGGGATCAAAACTAAGTGTAGCTAACAAACTTCAACAATATGGGTTTACTCCTTTGGAATTAATAACCCTTGCAACGTTTGGAAAATCTGAAGTAGTAATGTTTACTGCCAAACCAAGATTAACTTGATTTACTAAGCGTAGGTCTTGCAAGAACTCTATAAGATTTTCTATTTTTGAGTTGTACTCCAATATCGTTTCCACTAATAATGTTTATTTGCGCATCAACATTTTCTTTTAATGAGGGGCTAATATCAATTAATTGTTTTACTCCCAGTGAAAAAGCTATTCCAAGTTTTTGAAATTCATTTAATAATAAATAAATTTCTGTTGCAATAATTTTTTGATTATCTTTTAATTTTATTTTTTCAGCATTAGGAATAACAATCATTGCAGTAAGAGAAGAACTTGCCTTTGTTCCTTTTACATGTTCAGTTATTTCTTTTAAAATAGAATGAATTAAAAGAATCTGACTTCTTTCATCAAGAAGAGTAAGTTTAATGTGTGTAGCTCTTGCAAGGTTAGATTGTCCTTTTTTAATTATTTGAGCAATATCGTTTTCTGCTCCAAATAATTTAGGGTAATGATTATTAATTAAATTAATTATTCTTGCCGTTTTTTGAATTGCGAATTCACTAAATTCTTCAGTTTGTTTTAATGCAATTATTTTTTCAACAAGATTACTCATAGAAGTTATTTTTTCTTTCTCAAGCACAATTTTTAAAACTCTTGCAAAATCTTTATCCCCTACTCCAAAAAGTTCGGCTAATCCTTCTGGATTAAGTAAATTAATATTAATTTTTAGATTATCTTCAGGTGAAAAG
Source organism: uncultured archaeon (assembly GCA_964531875.1). Classification (GTDB taxonomy): domain Archaea; phylum Iainarchaeota; class Iainarchaeia; order Iainarchaeales; family Iainarchaeaceae; genus UBA493. Next base: position 9,303 of record CAZHFT010000008.1, read on the forward strand.
TTTTTTACCGGAAAACCAAGAGGATCAATTTGAACTTGGTATTTTTGAATTTCAGTAGTATCTTTATTTGCTTCACCAATTCCATCAAAAGCAGTTCCAAAATCAAAGAAAACACAGGGAGTATTAGAAAGCAAAGCGCTTTCTCCAAAAATTCTCAATACTCTTTGCCTATCTTTTTCTTCTCCCTCGCTAATAATTGTTTTTGTGAAAAGTGCAAGTGGTTCAACAACTCTTTTTTTGTCACGAGTTAAACCAATAATTATATCTCCTTTAGTAATTGTTTTCATTTCTTGTCCTTCAGTAGTATTCAAATTTTGATGTGATGATGTGGATAAAAGAGGAACAAGTAACGGTTGACTAAAAAAGGCACTTTGGATTTCTGGAGCAGATTCTACTAATTCTTGTAAATTAAGTTCATATGCTTTTGAAACATCTTTAATCATTATTGCCGAAGTAGAAAGTCGTTTTACAAGCGAATCAACTTCTTTTATAAAATCTTTTTCAATCCACCTTGCATAAGTTGGTTTACTTCCTAACAACAAAAATTTCATTGTAGAATTTTCATCATGTTTTGTAATAATCAAAATATCTCTTGGAAGAGTTTCAGTAAAAGATTCAACTTCTCCTGATGCGCTAAAAATTTTATAAAGCTCAATTATTGCTCCTTCTACTCTGTCAAGCTTTTTTTCATATACAACTACCATTATGATTTTCTCTGGATTAGAGTAAAGTTCTACGTCATGGTCTTGGAAATTTCCTGAAAAAAGTTGTTCCCAAGGGCCATTTGCTATCTTAAATAACTGCATTTTACAACTAATAGACTAAGTTAATATATATAAATTTGCTTAACAATATACAATGGAGAAAAGGTGAATATTTTTGGTTTCAAATGAAGTTGTAATGCAAACGGTAAAAAGAATGATTTCTTCAGGAGTAGACGATAATACAATAAGAACTACTTTAAAAGGAATAAATCTTTCAGAAGAAGAAATAGAAAAAGTAATGAATGAAGCAAAGGGAATAACCCCGCAAAATAATGCCCCTGAACAAAAACAAGAATCTCAACAAAAGTCAGAAGTTTCTCCTGAAGAAGAGGTTCCTGAAGACGAAAATTATGATTCTGTTGATGAAGAGGAATCACAACCCCCAGAAAAAAATGTAAGTAAAGATATTGCTTCGGCTTCACAAGAGCAAGCAGCACAACACACCACTACTCATACTTATTTAGAAGAACATGGTGAAAAAATGGATTCAGTAAAAAAAGACATTTCTAATTTACAGGGTAAAATAAAGTCTACTCCTTCTCTTTCAAAAGAAGACATTGCAAAATTAAGTATGCTTGATAAAAGAATGTCAACACTTGAAAAAGAAATTAGTGAAACAAAAGCAAATACATTAGCGTTACAATCTTTACTAAAAAAAATTCTTGAAACCAATAAAAAAACGCTTTTAAAATTAGAAAAATAATACAATAAAAATTTAATTAGAAAAATAATTTTTTAATTTTATAAAATTCATTTAAAAAGTTTTAAAATTCCTGAAATAAAATCGTCTGCAGAATCTCCAAGTATTTGGAAAGTTCCTCTTTTTTCAGTAATTTTTTTATTTTCCATTTTTGCCTTTTCAGATTCTCCAAGACCTTTACCTATACTTGAAAAACCTTTTTCAAAAAATTCTTTTCCTGAAGGCGGTTTAGGTTTTGCATTTTCCATTTCAGTTAATTCACTATTTGCAGTATTTACCGCTCCTTTTTTTAAGAAGCCAAGCATTTTTAAAAAATTAAGAATAAAATCGCTTAAAAAATACCCTATAAATAAGAGCCCAATTCCATAAGCTAACCAAATTATTTTTATTTGAACTAAAAAAATAATTAGAATAATTAAAAGAATAATTATTGTTGGATGCATTAATACCCTCCACCGCCACCAAAGTCTCCCATTCCTCCAAGCCCCGCATAAGGGTCAGCAGGAGGTGCAGAAGTTGAACCACTTAAAAGAATTGCAATAGCCACTAGACCAAATATTGCTAAGGGCCATAAATCATCAACTTGACCACTGCCAACTACAATGTAAAGTACTACTGTAGCAATGACGAATGCAAGTACTGTAGACAGGTCTTTTGAAGTAATAACGCTTATTACTAAAACTACAAGAACAATCCAGGTTTCATTAGATTGAATTGCCATCATCATTAATAAAATCGAAACAAGGAAATTGAACGTGTCCATTAGCGGAAACCTCCGCTAGCAAGGTGTCCACCTTCAGTAGGACTTTCCCCGCAGGTAGGGTGTACTACCTCAACAAGTTGAGGTACTACTGTTTGTAAAGATTCATTAGCAAATAATATTTTGTGTGTCATTAATTCACCTTAATTGGTCTCCACCAAAAGGATTAATTTGAGTCATGAATTCTTTTCCAAGGGTTTGTAATAAGAAAAATCCTACTAAAATCCAAACTAAAACAGGGTATGAATAAAATGTTAAATAAATAACAATTATTGAAAAAAGAATTGCGAGTTTTGCAGACCCAAGGTTTTCTTTTGCCCAAGAATAAATCCACACAAAAAGAAAAAGCGTTAAAATAATCCAAATATTGTCTGCCAATGTTCCAAGAATAATCTGCATGTCATTACCGTCCTACTAAATACTTGTGTTTGATTGAATAAATTATTAACCTTTTTTCATATTGGTTCCAATTCCCCAAATCACAACTGAAAGGAACTGTAATCCAAGTAATAATTGTAAAATATAAAGTCCAAGAAATAATTCAAACCACTTAAAAACCATAAAGTAAATTAAAATTGCAGAAATAATAAGTGTTAAGTTTCCTTCTCCAAGATACCCTTTTACAGTAGTATAAAGTGTAAAAATTAGAATTATTTGCATTATTAATTTTGAAGGCCAAAATACATTAGTAATTATGATTGGAATAATTGCAAGTAGTAAAAATGCGCCAAAAATAAGAAAAATAATGTTTCCTTTTTCGTTCATTTATCTTCCTCCTCTTGACATTTTTTGAGCTACGCCTGCTACTTTTTGTGAAGCCATTCTTTTTTGAATATCTACTCCACTACTTACTGGGCTTTCTACACCTTCTTTTTCAGGGCCTCCACCGCCTCCAATAAAGAAGAAATCAATCAGTATTCCGCTGACTCCAAACATTAACAACATGTAAAGAACATAAATTGGTCCAAATAATTTCCATCCATCAAACAAAATAAAATACCCAATTCCTCCAATTAGAATTAAAGAAAGCGGCCCTTTTCCAATATGATTATTTACCCAACTAATAAGAGTAAGTAAAACAAAAATTTTTATTATAAAATTCAAATCGCCAAATAATTCAAAAATAAAGAGCAGTGTAAATAAAGGAAACATTTTTTCACCATTTAACCAATACAGGTTTCTCCTGCAATTAATGAATTAGTTTCTTCAGATATATTTCTTTCGCTTCCGGTTGTTTCAAAAATTTTCTTAGGGTTCCAAAAGAAACTTGCTTTTCTTCCCGAATCAACAACACAAACAAGTTCTTCTTCTACTAAATTAAAAACATCTTCAATAGAAGTAACTCCGCCTCCTGAAGTATTATTATATTGCGAACCAGAAATACCATTAATTGAAACAATAGCACCACTTTCATTAGGTGTTAAAAAATTCATTAAATTTTGATTTTCTGCGCGAATACTAAAATTATCAAGTGGGTCAGTGTAAAAAATCGTTCTTAAAAATGCGTTTCCTGAATGAGAGACTTCTCCAAAATCAATCGCATAAGCCTGTTGCCAATTATATAACGAATCTTTTGAATTAGCTGCTCGGTCAGGAGTTTGATCGAATTTTTCAGTAATTAATACTCCTTGGGGGTCAAGACAAGCACCTGCTCCACTCCAATAGGTCATTGTATTACCAACATCTTTAGGCACATCATTAGAACTAACTGTATAAAACACGCTTAAGTCATTATCTGTTTTTTCCGCAGTTACTTTTAACATTACAGGAGTTGCTTTAGACGGAGTAAATAAAATGTTTGCGGAATTAGATTCGTTTTTTTCAATAGCTAATAAATTTCCTCTTGAAGAAGGAGAAGAATTTAAAACAAAAAAGCTTTTTCCAAAAGAAGAATCCTCTTTAACTACGGCATTACTTCCA
>CAZHFT010000009.1:0-13122 GCA_964531875.1 uncultured archaeon
CAGCCGGAGTAAGCAAAGTTAAACTTGCATTTGGAAACGAAGAAGGATACATTGTAAAAGTGGACATGGATAAAGTTGATTCAGAATCTCCAAAAACAATTACTGCATACATAAGAGAATCCATAGGAACTGATGAAGAACTACAAAAAGCAATAGCAAAAGAAGCAAGTCAAGCAATAGCAGATTTAAGAGAAAACGTAATTGATGGATGCATAGCAGAAGATGAAAGTTATTTCTTATTAAAAAGTGCAAAAGATATTGGAAAAATACAATTAACTGCAGAGCCAACAATAAATGTTTTATTTGATAGTTACAATTGTACAGCCATTAATGTTTCAAGCAATATAAAGGACAAAATTTTACTTGAAGCAAGAAAAGAAGGCGAATATGATGGAATTGAAGATAATATTATTTTTAGAAACGAAACAAATGAAGAAATAATTGAATTAAACCTAGAAAAAATTGATGAAAAAACAAAAAGATATGTTGCAGAAGCACAAGTATGTGTAAAAGGAAATTCTAATTTTGCTCAACTTGGAGAAGATAAAAAAATAATTGTAACTGCTCAAAGAAGTGAAGGCGAAGGTAAAAAACCTGAAGAAGCAATAATTACTTTAAAGGTATGCGGAATACACCCATTAACATTTTTAGAAAAAACAGCAGACATGAAAAATAAAGGAAAATATTATGCTACATTTATTTGGAAAGGTGACCCAGAAGAAATAAAGTTATCAGAATTAATGAAAATCAATAATGTACAAACAGCATTGAATAATGCAGAAAAAATTATTTCAAACGAAAGAGAAATAACCCCACAGGATACCCCAAAAGTAGTAGATGCAAAAACAAAAGCAGGGTATGCTTATCTGGGAACCTGTGCAGGAGTAAGCACATTAACCTCCGCAGTAAGACCAACACTTGGAATTCCGGGCTGGATTTTTAATGTTTTAATGGACTGCGGATTGCCTTACGCAGCATTAATGGGCAAATCAATTCCAATGCTTGAAAAAGGAGTAGAATTTGTTCAAGAGTTTGTAGGAAGTATTATTGGAAAAGTAATGGACGGAATAAAATATGTTGCAAATGGGTTGGGAACAATGGGAAAATTATTATTTAAAGCACTGGGAGTTCAATCACTTGATGAAACTTCTGAACTTGCAAAACAAGCAGGAAAAATAGATATTACTTCAACATCAGAAAAACTAACAGAAGCATTTGCATTAACTTCATTAACAAAAGACGCACTTTATGCAAGAAGTCTTTCGTTTGCAAAAGAAGGAAAGCTATACAAAGCAATGACCACTTCAAAAGCAACAATGATTGGAGAAAGTTTAATTGATGATGTTATAAGTGATGTTCACAAAAATGCGTTTAATGGTTCAACTGATGCAAGTGTTAAAAATTTCTTAAAAGAATATAAATCAAGCTTAAGGAAAAATTGGAAAACCACGATCAAAAGTGTTGCAAAAAATGAAGGAAAAAGAGGGATACTTGCAATGGAACAAATTGAATCTGCTCTTCAAACTACAGTAGATAAAGCAGTAACTGAAAATGATGTTCTTACAAAGTTTGGAGCATCAAGAACACACATAGCTCCATCATCAGCATTATCTGCATTTGATAAAGATAAATTTGCAACAGAATTAGTTGATGAGATAAGAGGAAAAGCAGGAATTAGTGCTACTGCAACTCCAGAAGTTACTCGTTCAGCGAGCTTAGCAAATGCTCCAACCCCCGCAAATGCAGCTAAAAGAGTGAAAGATGTTTCAGATGGGCTTATTGATGACGCAATTAGAAAGATACAAAAAGAAACAGGAGCAACACTAGACACAACATTTGTAAAGCGTTTAAGAAATACTTACAAATTAAATCCTACAGTTACCGAAGTACCAGGACAATTGCCTACTACAGGCACACCAAAAAAGACTTGGAATATTGTTGCTTCAGAAGCAACTCAGAAAAAAATGCTTGGCGAAATAGAAGAAGAAATAATGGAAAGAGTTGAAAAATCTGCACTTGGAACTGCTAATGAATTTAGTACTTTAACCACTAAAAAATTCGCAGAAAAAGCAGCAGACACAATTGGAGCTACTGCAAAAGCAAAAATTAAACCAAATGCAGTAAGAATGCTTACCTGGGGAAATTCATTAAGGTTTATTAAAAATCTTTTAAAAGAAGGCGCAATTGGACTTGCAGCACACTATACTGGATTAAAAGCATATGATTTCTTCTTAGAAAAGAACCTTGCAAAACTAAATAACACTCCTAAATTAGATAGTGCAGTAGCATCAGAAGAACGAGGAATAATGAAATTACCAGAACTTATTATTGAAAATGGAAACACAGAAATTTTGAAATACAGAACATATGAAATACAGAATTTTATTGAAACCGAAGGGTTTCAAAGATTGATTTTTGAAAGAATAGAACAAGTTCCAAAAGGAATTGATAAATCTCTTGTAATTGAAGATTGTGAAAATCCAGGATTCAAAGAAGAACTTGCAGGGCTACCAGGATTAATTCCAAAACTTGAAAACGAAAGCGACTTCCCAGAACTATTTAAAGGAAGCAAAATAAAGAATTTACAACACGTTAATATTGCAAAGAATTATCTTGGAAAACAAGAAAAAACAAATGAAAGATACGGCGAATTAATTAACGAAGCAATTGAAGAAAGAGAAACTGAATTCAACGCAAAAGAAACTGGTTTGAATTTAGAAGCACTTGTAACAACAATTGGAATTGTGAAAAGTGGACTTGGAACAGATAAAGAACACGGCGCAAGTTTTATGTTTAGATGCGATGCTCAAAACCAGACAAAACACAATGTTTACAATAATGCTCTTTGTGCTACAAATAAACTTGTGAGCTACGCGGGCACATGCAAAACAGAACCTTATTGTTATTTAACCGAGTATAATAAAGATAAAGAAAATGACCCAGCAAATTTAATTAGAGTAACTCCAGAACAATACCTAGACCTTTATGGAAAATGGGCAAGTTATGCATGGGAAACTGCATAAGAAAATTTATATAAAACCAATTCTATTATTTTAAAATGAATTCAAAAGGATTTACTCTTTTCACTGCATTAATTGCATTTATTTTAATTGTTCTTTCTTTATTATTAGTTCAATCAATGGTGTCAACTGAAAGAAGTTCATCAGACATTATTAGTGATATTTCAGAACAAGAAGAAATGCAAGCCTTAGCAGACCTTGCAAGAGCAGATTCATTACAAGTTTTCAATTTTATTATTAGATACGATATTGAAAACCTTTCAACAAGAACCACTGCAGGAGGAACAGCACCTTCAGTTAGTTATACTATTTTTCCATCAACAATTAGCAGTTGGGAAAATTTAAAAGAAGAATTTGTAAAAGAAAGATTTGGAGTAAGTGAATTTAATAGTGATGAGGATGGACAAAACCAGTTTGCCGGTCGTGTTGCAAGACACTTAATTTCATTACTTGAACAAACACCAAACACCAGAGGATTTTCATTTGACTTAGAAAAACCATCTCAAAATGAAATGACAGAAATTATGGCGAATAAATTTGAGGAACAAGTAAACTCAGACTTAACTAATTTTTTTGAAGTCATTGATTGTGATGATACTTATGATTCCTGCATAGGAACATTCTACGTAACAATTGATTTGAGTGAAGAAATAATGAGTAATGAAGATTATGAAAAATTTCCACTTATAAAAGTAACTAAAGAAAAAACAGGAAGAACATTAAAAGAACCAATTTTACCAAGAGGAAAATTTAGAATTTATGTTCCAATAAGATTATTCAAAGCATACAAAGCAGCAGAAGAAATCGGAAACCGAATTTTTCCACTTACAGGAATTCCGAATGGAGAAGACGCTGCAAAAAATTATATAGAACCTAGAGTAAGAGACATAATTTATAGCGGAGGATATGAAAATGAAGTAGATGAAGATGGATTTAAATTATCCTATTGGGATGTAAGTGTATTGGCTCCAAGAGAACTTGACGCGGATGGAAATCCTATTCCCTCTTCTGGCTCTATAACATCATACACTATAAATCTTTTTTTTGAAGATACAAATGAAAAATATCGAGTAAGCACTAAAAAACATAATATCTATGGGGTATCTTTGAAAAAAACTTTTACTTAACAGTTATCTTTAAATGCAAGAAAGGAATACAATATATTATATTCATTAATCAACTATAATTAGTAATATAATTCGTAAGTGATTCTATGGCTGTGCTTGATTCTTTAAAAGAAATTTATGAAAAAATGGAAGAGAAGTATTATTCTTTTCTTGATTGGATTGATGGAAAAGGAGTACCTGTTTACAAAGTTGTTGATGCAATAGAAGCAAGCAACATCCCGTCTTTTCCAATTGCAATTATTTTTGCTCTGCTTATTTTAGGATTAATTTTCATTGGAATTTCAAGCCTGTTTGGTGGCGGAGTTCTTGAAGTTACTGTAAGTAATACTTCAGATACACTTATTTCAGGCGCAACAATAACAGTTTACGCTGAAGGAAAAATTATTACTGAAGGCGAAACAGAAAATGGAGTTGTTTCGTTACAAATTCCACTTAACACGGGACTTGAAATTACTGTAATCAAAACAGGGTTTAATGAAAAAACGATTAATTATTTGGCAGAAGAATCAATTGAATCTGTTACAATTACACTCGCTGAAGAAATCACTGAGCAATATAAAACTATTAATCTTTTAACTGCAGGAACAAGCAGAGTATTAGAAGAAGAAATAGAAGTTGAATTTTATTGTACGGGAAGTTCTTTTTCAGAAACAAAACAAACAAGTACTGGAAAAATTGAACTTGTTGTTCCAAGCGATTGTGATTCTCTTGTTGCAAGAGCCTACGGAGACTATTCCATAACAGATGATACTATTTACCTTTCTTCAGAAACCAGATTTGATTTGTACCTTGAAAAAAATGAAGTTGCAACTGGAAGCGTTATTGCAACAATCAGTAATAATCAAGGAGAAACACTCCCTGGAATTGATATTTCTCTTTACACGGTAACTTCAGATAATACTTCTGGAAGTGCATTTGAATCAAAACAAACAAGTTCAGCAGGAACCGCAATGTTTAGTGGAGTTCCTTCAGGAAGATATTATATAATTGCATTTGATAGAAGTGGAAATTATGGAGAATATGATGGCATGGAAGATGGAGTTATTCAAGAAGTGTATTCTGAAGGAGTAACTGATTTTTCAGCAGTTCTTAATGATAACATCGTGGGAAAAATTAAACTTCTTATTAAAAATAAAATAACTGAAGAACCAATTTCAAACGCACTTGTTTCACTTTCAAAAAATCAAACAAAATTAATTGAATTGTTCACTAATGAACAAGGGCAAATTGAATTTAGTATTGCGGAAGATATTGAATATGATATTTCAATAGACAAAACAGGGTTTATACTTAAATCATTAAAAACCACCCCAAGCAATGATTACAAGCAAGTAATGCTTGAAGAAGCCACGCTTGAAAACAGTCAAAGCTTATTAGTTACTGTTGTTGACGAGTACTCAAAACCGATTGAAAATGTACGAGTAAAACTTAAGCAAAATTCTGATGGCACTCAAATTGGAGCAGAATTAGTAACTGGATTAGATGGAAAAGTAATTTTTGAAAGACTTGAAGACGGAGCATATTATGCTTATGCATTAAAACCAGGGTATGGAGATAAAGTAAGCGATACTGTAAATGTGAATTCGAGAGAAGTTAATATAGTACAAATAAAATTGCCTATTGGTTCAGGAAAACTTAGTGCAAGTGTTGTTGACGACCAAGGAAATATTATTACTGGCGCAACAATTAAAGCAGTTGATTTTTATTCAAAACAAACACTAAAAGAAGAAGTTACTGATGCAGATGGAAAAAAGGATATTGTATTAAGAGCAGATAAAAAAGTATTTTTAATTGTTAGCTCCGCAGAGTATGTTTCAACAATAACTACCCCAATACAAATACAAAAAGATGTTTCCCTTGAAAAATCAGTTGTTCTTACAAAAAACATTCAATCTTTTGGGGTAGAATTAGAAGGATTGTTTGTTAATGGTGAAAAAGTTTCTAATTCGCTTAGTGCGGGAACAAATTATACTGCAAAATTAAAATTATTTTTACCAAACAATGCGAGTTTTGAAGAAGCAGGAATTCACATTAGAACAGGAAAAGAAGAAAATGATTTATTAGAAAAAGACAATTTATACATCAGCGAAGTTAGAGGGGCATATAATTCACTTTTACAAGGAACCACTTATACGCCACCCACGGGGCAAGCAACTGATTTTCAACATTTAACTACTGGAAATGCAAAATGGAGTAATATTATTTTCACTAATGTTACCGCAGGAGTTTATGAAATCGAAGCAGATATCCAAGTTAAAGCAGAGGCAAGAATTGGTTCGCCTATTGATATTTGGTACCGGGGCTATGGAAAAAGCGGAGGGTATTTAAGAGCTCCAAATGATGCAGTTCTTGGAACCGCTTCAGGAAAAGCTGAAAAAGAAGGACTTTATGCTAATGCATTAAAAAGAAGTTATAGCGTTGGACCATCAAGTCTTTGCAATGATGAATTTTGCACAAGCTTTTCAATAACTAATTTAAGAGAAGGAATTAGTTCAAATATAATTGAAGAATATTCTGCTCAAATTGGAAGCAATTACAAACTTTCATTTGAATTAGCAAGTGTTTCGAAATCTCCATTTAGTGCAACTCAATTAATGGTGAAAGATAAAACAAGTGGAATTTCAATTGAAAATTATAAAATTACAACTGCACTTGGAGAAACAAGAGAAGGCCAAGCAACTGGCTCAGAACTTTCTGTTGCAGTAGGAGATATTTCAGAAGATTCAGTAATTAAAGGAGAACTTGTTTTTGAAACTAAAAAAACAGGAATTATTCCTCTTGAATTTTCTATTGTTTCAGGCACAGGAACAACTACTGAAGTTTACAAAAAAACAATTAGAGTAAATGTTCTCCCTGCAGAAAAGTTAACCTTTGATGTTTTACCAAAAATAATTGTTCCATTCATAAACAATAATCTTTTAGTAAAAGTAAGTGATGATAATGGTTCAGTGAATATTTCTAATGCTTTCGTGAGCATCATAAAAGATGGAACAATAGTTGCATCTGGAGAAACCGATAGTGAAGGAATCTTTGCTTATCAATTACTTGCACCAACAGATGGAAGTACAATAGGCATAAAGGTTGAAAAAATAGGTTATCAACCAATTGAAAAAGAACTAAAAGTTACTCCAAATGTATTATTGACTCAACCTGCAGAAATTAAACTCACTATGACTGTTGGAGGAGCAGAATTCAAAAACATTGATGCAGAATTACTTAATTATTCACAAATTAATTTTGATGTTGAAAGCATGGCGATTAGTAGTGATTTCCAAGACTTCGCAACTTTTAATTTTAGTTCTCCTTCAGAAGGCGCAACTATTACACCTGATGGAAATGCAATTATCACAGGAACAATAAGACTTGGGGAAAGAGGACAACTTATTTCTGAACCATTAAAACTTAAAGGCGCAATACAATTAACAGTTTCAAATCCAATATTCGATAAAACTTGGCTTGCTTTAATTCCAATTGAATTAACAATTGGCTTTGGTGATGAAGTTGATGATACTGAATGTTTTAATGTGTTCCCTTCAGAATGGAAAATTTTTGGTTCAACAACTGATACACAAAAAATAAATGTTACACTTTCAAATTCATGTAAAGTAGATGGACAAAAAATAACCCTTAGAAATGTTTCTGCAAAAGTTGTTTCAGGAAATGATAATTTATTTGGAACAATACGAGCAAACACTACTCCTATTGATGGAGCATTTAGAGAAATAACAAATTTGCTTGAAAAAGATTCTGATGAAACAATAGCATTTGAATTTAAACCACAAAATATTGTTAGTGGAGCCGGAGAAGCAAAAATTGAATTAGAAGCAATTCATTTAACAGCTTCAGGAGAACAAAAATTAACTAAAAAAATTGATGTTTCAATTAATGTAAACAATTTGAATGAATGTGTAGAAATACTTTCAAATAGAGATATTGTAATTGAAAGTTGTGCTTACAATACAGGATATGGAAATTATTCTAGCGGAAGTTATTTTGATAATTATAGCAATTCAAGATATGCCTCATCTGACCCTTATGCTTCACAATATGGGTATGGAACAGGAACCCCAAGTTACATTGGAACAGAGTACCAACAAAATTCGATTTACGGGGATAGTTATTATGATTATCAAGGAAGCAATTACCCAAATACTTACTACCAACAACCATATTTGAATAATGGATATGGAACACAAGGAAACCTAGGTTACTCAGGATACCAAGGCAACACAGGCTATTCAGGATACCCAAGTAATACAGGTTACTCAGGATACCAAGGCAATACAGGCTATTCAGGATACGCAAATAACACAGGAGTTTCAGGAATTAACTCTCAATGGAACAACTCTTGGAAATGCGGAGAAGGCGGATTTAGTGTTAGAAATAATTGTGCTTCAGCAATAGACCTTTCTTTTGACCCACAACCAGGAATAACAGTTGGCGAAAAAACTATTTCAATCGAACCAGGAGAAGAAACAGAAGTAATTGTCGAACCAACAAATTTCTTTGGAATGTATGAATTAAGTGTAAAAGCAAAAGCAAGTGAAAGTAATGAAAAAGCAGTTGGATTGACAACTTTAAGAGTAAATATTACTAATGAAGCTACAAAAAATTATAGAGATTGTATTTCAGTTTCTCCTTCTAGTACACTTAGTTTTAATAATTTCTTTGGAAAACCAGTTGAATTAAAAGTAATTAATAGTTGTTATGCTGAAGGAGTAGTTCTTGAATTTAATAACACTATCATAAGGTTTTCAGGAACAAGTGTTGCTTCTCCAACAAATGCGGGTTCTGGATTTAGAGAAATGATTGAAAGCCACTCACTTTTAGACGAACAATTTGTAACTGGTTCAGACGGAAAAGTCGCCCAAGTATTAACTTTTGAATTAGTTAAAGCATTAAAAGAATATCAAAATAAAGCGCCAGAAGCAAAATTCTTTGAAACTAACCAATTTGCAAATATTGGAAACTTAAGATACTTTGCATCATCAGGATACTACTCAGTAATGGGCAGAACAAACCTTAGAGTTACCCTAAGACCTCCACATGGAGGAAGTAAAACAATAAGCTTCCCAATGACAATTAAAGATTATTGGCCAATGCTTGAATATGCTGATAGATTAACTGATGAAGTACAAACCCAAGGAGATTCTAAACTTCTTAATCCTTGTGATTGTTTAAATCTTAATTCACTTGACTTTAGTAAATTCAATTATATTGAACCAACTACATTGTATAACACAAGAGAAAATGGAGCGCTCTTTAAATTAGGAGACCAAAAAGGATGTGCTACTGCAGACAAATTACACGGGATTAATCCAATGAGTTTCAAGTCAAAAAATGGATTAATACTTAATATTTCAGCAGACCCACTTAGCCCAACACACGAACTTGTACTAAGCTTTGATACTACTCAATGGGATGGAACAAAAACAGAGTTTAATGTACAACCAACAGGAAAAGTAACAAGAATTAATCCTACAGGAACTGCAATATGTGCCTTGCCAATTAAAATTAATGCTAAAGGAAAAGAAGGAATTGTTCAACCAGATAAACCAATTACTGAAGATACTGGCGTTGGATTAACAACTGCTTGTGAAGGCGATGCAGAAACTGGAGAAAACGCATTCAAGAAATATGGTTTACAACATATTCACTACGAATGGAATACTGAAGGAAAACTCACAATAAAAGAAAATGCTTGTGATGCTCAAAAAGTTAATGGAGACACAATGGACGACCTTGCTTTAATGGTTGATTATGATACCGCCCCATGGTTCTGTGATGCAGTACAACTAACAACTGAAATTGAAAAGAAAACCGAAAGAATCCAAAAAGTGATGAGTAAAATTTCAGAAATTGGAACTTGTTCAAAAGGATTTGATTGTACAACTCCTGAAAATAAAAATTCATTAGAATTATTTAGATATGTTTTAACTCAACACACAGAAACTGGTTATTTTACTGGCACAGATGGAAAAGTATTGAGTATTGTTGATTCGATTGATACTAGTAAACATGAATTTTCAGCAGAAGTTAAAACATTGATTACTCAACTTAAAACTAAAACAATAGGCGATAATGCGCAAAATAAAAAAATAATTATAGAAACTCTTCAAGTTAGTAATGATTTATTGAGGTTAATGAAATCAGGAAAAGAACTTGAAGGAATGGATGTTGTACTTGAACTTGATAATCTTTCAGAAGCAGTCGATAAAGTTGGAGCAAAGGAAATTAAAGCTGATTATTTTATTTTACCATTAAAAGAATTTAGGGACTTTAATGACGATTTATTTAAAACTCCTGAATGTATGGCTGATACTGCTATTACTTGCACTACAACTAATGGAGAGCAAGAAATTACTGTTGACTTTTTACAAAAACTTTTAGAAGGAAATTGGAAAATTACTGCAAAAAATACTGAAATGAGTGATTATGTAAAAGAACTTGTAATGAAAGAAGGAAACTGGAAAATTGGAAAACCAAGTACTGGTTATGATAACTTCTGGGTTTTCTACAAGCACAATATTGTTCCAAGTGTTTATTTAATGAAAGAAAAATTCGGCCCGGAATTAGGAACTACATTTGCTCCAGCAAAAACATTAGACTTCAAAACAACCAGTGTTGAAGCAGGACAAAGTACAGTAAAAATCACAAAATACTTTGGAGCTAAGGAAGCTGATAAAACAGAGATTACAATTGATAATACAAAAGAACTTAGCGCAATTGATACAGCAAATTCAGGAGATACAAAATATGCAGAGAATGTTTTGTTCAAGATGCCAATAGATGGTTCTATTAATTGGGGAACTGGTTTCACAGGAACAAAGGATGCAGTTCCAATGCTGTACTTCAATTATGCTAACCCTGAGGTTAATTATCAAGCACAAGCAAATGGAAATACTAAACGTGCTTTGACTTACCAATCAACATTTGCAAATACACAAGCAGGAAAAGTTGTTACAGTTACAAATTCAGCATTTACTTTTGCGCCAAGTGAACCAATAAAACTCACTGCAGAATTTAATAAAAATAGTGAAAGCAAACCAGCAGGGTTCTTATTCCAATTACATAAAACAGGAAAACCAGAATTCCTACCAACAACATGGAAAGTAACTGAATCAATTTTAACAAATAAACCAGTTGGAACAACTCTTAATGCAGGAACTCATTCACTTTCACTTCTTTGCCCTGAAGCAGTAGCTAGTAAAGGAGATAATTATTCTGGATTTATTACAACAAATAAAGTTACAGGAAAAACCGGAATGAAAACTGTTTTATTTATCCCTGCTGAAACAAGTAGCACTGGAACACACGAACTTAATTTAGTGTGTTTAAAAGACACTGGAAGTGTAAAAGCAGAGTACTTACTTGAAGATAGTAAACCCACACTTGAAAACTTAACTTCAAAAAGAAGTGTTAATTTAACAAATAAAATTAGTGCTATTACCCAAAACACTTACAAAACAAAATATAATCTTGCAAACTTATTAGACTTGATTAACAATAAAAAAATTTGTATTGCTTCAACAGATAGTAAACTTGATTTACTATGGAATGATAAAAAATTCTGGGAGTAGTGTTCTGCAATGCCTGGAAAAACGGTTACAGTAATACTTGGAGTAATTTTTTATATTCTTGGAATAATTAGCGTTAATATTTTTCTTGATTCTACAGAAATTACTCTTTTTTTTCACCCTGCAATTGAATTAGCAATAATTGCAGTAGGAATATTTTTTCTTTCAAGTTTATTTTATGGAAAATTTTCTTTTGCATTATTATTTTTTGCAGGTGCTTTTTTGGGAAAAAGTTTTTCAACAAAACCAGTGTTTGTTATTCTTGCATTAATGCCTCTTTTATTTGCAATATTAGGCGGGGCAATACTTGGAAAAAATGCTATAATGGATTTGAAAGGGAAAACTAATTTTTTTGAAGAAAAAAACTCGTATTATTCAAGCTTGGCATTAGTTTTGATTACTTCAATTATTATTGGATTTATGTTTGGAGCTGATATGATACTGACTGTTCCTGAATGGTTGCCAATATAAATGTTTATAAAGCAAGAGAAAGATATATAAGTTTAGAAAACACATTTATTATATTACAGTGAACTGGTGATTTATTGGGTTTTATTGAAGGGATTAAAGGATTTTATTCTACTTTAGAAGAAGAATATTATAATGTTCTTGATGAAGTTAATGAACACATACCAATATATGGAATCATTGACCCAATAGATAAAATTGTTCCCAGCTTTGCTTTTTTTGGAATACTTGGATTAATTTTTTTAACACTTATTGCTTTTGCAATAACTGGTTCTGTTTTTCCTAATGAAAGTAATTCTCTTGCAATTTCTGTAGAAGGAACAAATCTTAGTGCAATTGAAAATGCAAATGTTACATTTAAACAAAATGGAGAACTTTTATCCACTACTGAAACTGATGAATTTGGAGTAGCAAAACAATTGAATTTAAAGTTAGATGATGAAATTGAAATAATCGTCGAAAAAGAAGAATACTTGACATTTAGTAAAACAGTTATTATTTTTGAATTACCTCAAGGCGAAGAAGTTACTCTGCAAAAAGAAAGTGAAGCATATTCATTCAAAACAATAAGATTACTTGATGACCTTGGACAACCAATAAGAGGAAATTTTACATTAAAATTTAGGTGTTCTAATCCTTATGCCGCTGGAATTCCAGAAGTAACTCTTACTCCAAGTGATAATGGAACAACCACAGTAAAGGTTCAAAATGATTGTGAAAGATTGAGTGTTGATGTTATTGATACAGTAACTTTTTCAGAAATAATTGGAGAAGTAGTTATTTCAGATGACTTTGCAATTTATTTAAGTGATGTAAGCACTGAAGACGGAACATTAATAATTAATGTTGAAGATTTACATGGAAGTCCTCTTGATGGAATTAAAGTTGAATTATATAAGTATTCAGAAATACTTGATAATCCTAATGTTG
>CAZHFT010000010.1:0-9099 GCA_964531875.1 uncultured archaeon
TATACTTATTTGGCTCAAGTGCGAATGGAAAAATAACTGAAAACAGCGATATTGACTTGGCAATTTACTTTGAAACCCAACCTAATTCAATTTTATTAAGCACTATAAAAAGAGAATTAAGTAATGGACTAAAAAAAGAAATAAAATTAATAATTCTAACAAAAAATAAAATTAATTCAATGCAAAAAAATAATGTTGAATTATTAAACCAAATAAAAAACAACTCAATAATACTAGAAGGCAGAGAACTTGAGTGAAGTTGATAACTGTTTTGAAAAAGGATTATTAAAGAAAATAACTAAAAATACTAATTTAGCATTGCAAGATATTGAACAAGCAGAATTTTTTCTTAATGAAAGTTTTGATTTATTAAAAATTAATAAAAAAGAAATGGCGACAATCGCACTTTATAGTTCAATTTTTCATGCAGGACGAGCATTACTCTTTCAACAAGGGGTAAAAGAAAAAAGCTATTATTGTTTACAAAAATATTTAGAAGAAAAATTTGTAAAAACAAAAATATTAAACGAAGAAGAACTTTCACTATTTGACTTATTACGCGGGATGAGACAAGAAATACAATATAATGTAACAAAAATAAAACTAGAAGAAAATATTGAAGAACTTTATAATAAAACCGAAAACTTTGTTGAAAAAATAAAAAAATTATTACTAAAAAAATGACTTAAATTTACCTCATTTTTAAATAAACTTCTATTTTCTTATTAAAAAACCCCTTATTTTAAATATATCAAAAACAGGAAAGTACAATAAGTATGGCTTTAAACAAAAAAGAAGATGCTTTGAGAAAGAAATTATTAGAAGAAGAATTAGCCCTTAGAAAAAAACAACCAGAACATTGGGCAAAAACAAAATATAGAAAATACGCAAAACCTTATTCTGAAAATGAATTAAAACAAATAAAAGAATTAGAAAAAAAGAGAAAAAAGAGAAATTAATCATATTCTTTTAATTGCGCATTTTTTTCTTTTTTAGAAATAAACTCGTGAGTAAGTTCAACACATTTCATAAAATGTTTTTCTATTGTTTTTCCGGTTCCATTGAACCCAGATGCTCCAGCATGTCCTCCGCCTTCACCAGGAAAGAATGCTTCAAGTTTATTGAATACATCTCTTGCTAAATCAAATTTTGTTTTATTTAACCAAACATTATTTACTCTACCGCTAATACGAATTTTTCCTTCTTCTGCATACCCGCAAAAAGAAACATCTGCACCGATTCGGATTAATGTTGTTGCAGCATCTGCTTCAAAAGCACCAACTTCAGCAAAAACGATTAATTGTTTTCCTGATTTAAAAATCCTAACTCTTTTAGCTGCTTTTAATGAAGCAATTTTTTGAGAAATGTCTCGTTCAACACTAAACAATTCAACTAAAGAGGAATAACGCATTTTTGCTTTCTCCATTACTTCACTCATTATTCTAAAAGTATTATGGTCAGCAATATGAAAAGAACAAGAATCAGTAATTATTCCGGAAGCAAGACAGGCATATGCTTTTTTTGGAATTTTTACTTTTGATTTTTTTAATAACTTGTATACTAATTCAGTAGTAGAAATCGCGTCTTTTTTTAAAAGAGTATTTTTTTGCGAAACCATTTTTTCAGATTCGTGTGAATGATGATCAATCAAAAACTTTTCTCCTTTAAAAGAAAGAAATTCTTCTTGTAGAGAACCAAGCATTTTTGATTTATTAAAATCAACACACAAAACACAATCAAATCCTTTGAAAGAAGGATTAATTTCAAAAGGAATTTTTAATTTTTTTGCAAGAGCTTTAGCATTAAGATTCAAATGTTCAGGAACGCCAATAACGATTTTTGCTTTTCCTTTAAGTGAAAATAAAATTGCCGCAGCACTCGCTATTGCATCAACATCAGCGCCGGCATGCGTAAGAATAAGAACTTTCTTTTTGAATAAACCTGAAAGAGTGGTTAGAGGCAATTTACTTCTCCTCTTCCCCTTTCCCATCAGACTTTTTTTGAGCAGCTTCTATTTCAGATTTAAGTTTATTTAATTTTTCAATAGCTACTTCTTCTTGTTTTTTCATTGTTTTTAATCTAAGTTCAAGAGTTTCTTTTTGTTTTTCAAGACCTTCTTTTACTTTTTTTGCATCAGAAAGAATCAAAATATTTCCTACTGCTTTGTAAACTTTCTCTTCTTTAGTTTCTTCAAGCTCTTTCAATGCTTCAGTTAGCACTTTGCTTTGGATTGTAAGGCTTTGGTTTTGATTTTCAATCGTAGCCAATTGAGCCCTACTTCTTTCAAATTCTTGCACCATATTGTTTAAATCAGTCATCTTTATTCCCTCCGTTGATTTTGGAAATTTTCTTACACAACTCAATTAGTCTTGAATAAGAACTAAGTGAAGCTTTCAATGATGAATCATCTTCAGCATCTATTTTTAGTGAAACAACATTTTTATTCGTTGTTATCGTGGTTTTTGAACGTTTTTCGAACAAATTATTTAATTCAACAGAAACCGCTTTAACAGCAGATTCTGCGGATTTTTCGTCAGAAAAAATTATTTGTTCTTCATGTTTCATTAAACCAACTTTATAAAAAGCAAAATAATTTAAATTGCTTTAACAGTTTTTGAAATTGGTTCTCGGGTTTTAGAAAAAACCTTATATCCACAAGATGGACATCTTATTGAACCGCTTGCAAGAACAGGAACTTGTGTTCCGCATTTAAGACATGTGTACACTCAAATCACTCCTTTTTAGTTTCATCAGATTCTTCATCTTTTGAAACTTCTTCTTCAACTTCTTTTGAAACTTCTTCTTTAGAATCTTCAACTTCTTTTGAAACTTCTTCTTCAGACTCTGATTTTTCTTCTTTAATTTCTTCAGCGTCTTTTGATTCAGTATTTTCTTTTTCAGGTTCTTCTGTTTTTTCAGAAGTTTCGTCTTTTGGAGAAGAAATTTGCTCTAATTCTTTAGGTGCAAACTTTTTTTGCGAAACCATTTGCGAAATTATTTTTCCAGTTAATGTTTTTGGAAGATATGCTCCTCCAACAAATTTGTGCGAACACTTATTACAGAAAAAAATTCCTGCACTTTTTCTTTTAACATTATTGGATCCGCAGTTAGGACAAATTTTTTTCTGAACTTGAATTGATTCAACTTTCAGAACTTTTTTTCTTATTCCAACTCCGTATCTTGAACCAAAACGGCCTGTGCTTGCTACTTTCTTTGTTTCGCCCATTTATCTCACACTCCAATTATACAAATTTCCTCATTTGTTTGCTGTTCTTATAAGCAACATCAATCGCATTATCAATTTCACTTACTGAAAAAGAACCTGCAAGTCCTTTTTGGAAAGCAGTAATGTTATCTTCTGTTACTGTAACAGAAAACCTAGCACTCATTGCTTTTTCTTCAAAGTTAGAAGGGTCAGCAATTACAGTTTTTCCAATTTTTGCAAAAGTATTCAAAATTGGTTTGTGTTTTAGTTTTAGTTTTCCACTATACTCATGATGAACTATTTTTCCATCTTCAAGTTTTGGTAGTTTTGTATCAAACAATGCACTAATTGCAGCTAAACCGCATGCATCAAATAAGTTTCCTGCATTGTTAACAATATAAATGTCAACAAATCCAATCCAAACTTGTTCTCCTTCAACAATACACAAATCAGAAAAATCAATTGTTTTTGATTCTCTTATTCCTCTATCAACAACTCTTGACAATTCAACTGCATCGCTTCTTGGAGGTCCATTTTCATAAGTAGGATCAGCCATTGGAACTAATTCTGCACCAACACTAATTGATCCTTGTCCAGGAGAATCTGGGTAGGGTGTTCCTAAAACCATTTTTACTCCGGCAATTACTTCTGTTTCACCAAGTTTTACTCTTGCTTGACCATCAGCGTTTTCACTAACGTCTTTTGTTAAAACAACTTTTCTTACTTCGTCAACTTTTCTTCCATCGGCTCTTGAACCATTTTTTAGGTCAGCGACTACTTTGTCAACTCTTAAATCCCACAACTCTGGCCTCATTTCTTTTCAACTCCTTTTTTTGTCTCAGTAATAACATATTTTTCTTTTAGAGCTTCTTTTTGTTTTTCATAAACTTCTAATGAAGCCTCAACTCCAAGTTTATATGCTTCTTGCCATTCTTTTTTTGAAAATACTCCATCAAGTTGAAGTAAAACAATTTCTTTTGAATTAGGCAAAATTGCTAAAGGAACATCTACTGCATCAGGAGCGTCTTCTTCGTCTTTATTTAAATCAACAATTACTTTTCCGCCGGCTCTTCCAACACCAGTTCCACTAACCATGTCCCTCATTGGAATTCCTGCGTCAGCAAGTGCAACCGAAGCTGCTGCTAATGCTGCAATCCTTGAACCTGCATTACTATCAACAATATTAACAGTAACATCTATTTGTGTGTTTGGAAATCTTTCCATAAAAATTGCTTTTTCAAGTGCTTCTCCACAAACCTTAGATATTTCTATTTCTCTTCTTCCAGGTCTTGGATTTTTTCTATCAGGTACACTAAATGAAGCCATTTTGTAAGTGAACTTCAATACTGCTTTGTAAGGACTAGAAGTATGTTTTGGTAAACATTCTCTTGGACCATAAACTGAAGCAAGAACTTTATTTTGTCCCCATTCAAGATAAGCTGAGCCATTAGCTCGAGGAATTACTCCTGCTTTAATTTTAATTGGCCTAAGCTCATTGACTTTTCTTCCGTCAAGTCTTTTTCCTTTAGAGTCAACATAAACAATTTTTTCTTCTTTTTTTGCCATTTATTCTTCACTCTCCATTTCTTCAGCTACTTTTGCTTTTTTTTCAATTTTTGGTGAATTTTTTTTCAAGAATTCATTAATCTTATTAGTTAAGTTTTCGGTATGAGCTTCGTTTTCAATTTTTTTAATAGCTTTTCTTAATAAATCAAGGTCTCCGCCTTTAGCCCAAATTCTTCCGTTTCTTCCAACAATAATGCTAGAGTTTGTACCTTCTTTTAGAGAATTAAGCATTGAACCATCCCTACCAATTACTCTTGGGATTTTTACTGGTCCAATTTCAATTATTTCTCCTCCGAAAAATAATCTTGGATTACCCAGTTCCATTTCATTAAGTTCATTAACTTTGTATATTTTTGCCGAAACAACACTACCTGGTTTTACTATTTCTCTTAATTCTTTTTTTGAAATAATACTCTGGTAAAAACTGTTAACGTCAACAGTATACACTGAGAATTTTTCTGCTGAAATTACTCCAATTATTAAGTCTCCTTCTTGAGGAGTATATTTTCCTTCAAGTGGTACTACTGAAGCATAGTCCGACTCATCATTAACAAGTCCTATTGAATCTGAATATATTTTTCCTTCGTTCACAAAAACATGAGAACCAAGTTTTTTTCTTTCCTCTGTAACCAGTTCACCTGGAATTACGAGTCTCTTTGTCATCTTTACACCTCTTACTTTTCAAGTATCTTTGATTCAAAATCGCCATGAGTTAAATGATTCAGTTCATTAAACAAATCAGTTTTTACTCCAGCCGAAATTTCAAGAATCGCCATTAATGATCCATCATTTCCCCATTCTTCTTTCTCAACACCATACTTATGAAGAACAACATTTGCTTTTCCTGTGTATAATGCTGGAATTTTTACCACGATTCTTAATTTTTCAAGTGAAAGTGGTAATAATTTCTTTAATTCTTTAACAACTTCATCTACCTGTTGTTTTATTGATTTGTTCAAATCAACATTGAACTTTATTTCTTGTAAAGCATTCTCAATCCGTTGAACTGGATGGGGAGTATTTGTTTGTGGATTAATAGCATTCTTTGAAATAAATGTAATGATTTCATTTCGTTTATTTTCCGTAATTTGTCTTCTTTGTTCAGTAGTTAATTGAACTTCGCCTTCAAGAATTATTCTTTTAGCAATTTCTTTTGTTTCAAGCGTTCCAAAAACTTTTTGCACAATCTCTTCTGATTTTTCTTCGCCTTTTTTTGAATCTTTAAACACAGTATCGATTGCAAGAAGATCATCAAAATTTACTTCTTTACCATGCTTTAAATCCATTGCGATATGAGGATCTACAAGAACCTCGAATTTTTCGCCTGAATGCTCGTATCGAGCAATAACTGCATCTTCTGTTCTCACCATTTTTGAACAATACCTTTTAAAAAAATTATTTTGATATGAAACCACTCAATTCTTCTGAAGAAATTGAATTATACTTTTTGGTTTCCTCATCAATAAATACAAATTGAAGTTTATTAATATCAAACACTTCTTTTTCTCCAATTCCTGCTTGAAGTGCTTTAATTATCATTTTAACAGCAGCATCTTTTGAAAGATTAGCCTTCCACATTTTTTCAAAAATACTCATTGCTTTATCCCTATTTTTTCCAATTGCTACTGCATGATACTCAGCTAATGCACCAGAAGGTTCTGTTTCAAATAATCTTTTACCAGTAGTATCAACACCACCAATAATAAGAGAAATTCCAAACGGTCTCATACCCGCATATTGAGTAAAAACTTGTTTTACATTAGAAACTTCTTTAGTAAGATTTTCAACAGAAATCGCTTCAGAATAATACATTCTATTATCTTGTGCTTTTTGTCTAGCAATACCAATTATTCTTCTTGCGTCTCCCACAAGACCAGCAGAAACTGCTACAATATGGTCATCAACAGGAAAAATTTTTTCAACTGACGCAGGAATTAACAATTTACTATTAACTTTTTTATAAGTTCCAAAAAGAATTCCATTAGAATACTTACATGCTGCTCCCATTGTTCCTTGAGAAACAATCTTTGAAGCATATTCTACTTGATAAAGTCTTCCATCAGGGGAAAACATTGTTGCTGCTCTGTCATAGTTAGCCGATTGAGAAACTGGATACAAAATTAATCACTCTCTATTAGTCTTAAATACAATTATTACTAATCAGTAAACAATATAAAGGCAACTCTGACACTATTTAATCTTCTTTAAAGACCCAGAAACTGCCAAAATACTTGGGTTTACTCTAATTTCTCCAATTTTTTTAACAAAAAGCAAACCAGTCTTTACATTGTCTTCATTTTCAAGAGAACAACGAAAAATACACTTATTTTGCCCAATCCACTTAACAAGCCAAAGTTTCTGTTCAGCAATACCTTTTTCGCCAAAAATACGAGTAAATTTACTCCAAATACTGCTCCTAACCTCAACTTCATTCAAATCAACAGTAGAAATAAACTCTACTTTTATGTAACGCTTTTTTCCTCTAAGTGTAGGAGGAATTGGTTTTAAAGATTTTTTTTCAACCATTCAAATCATCCTCTAAAATGTCTCTATAAAGACCAGCCAAATCAAACAATTCTTTTTCTACTTTCTTTGAATTAGTTTCTGTAGAAACAATTTCACTCATTTTTTCATCACTTAATTTACCATACCTTTCTTTCAAATAAACATACCTTGCCATAAGAGAAACCAATTGGTCATGATTAACCCTTTTATCTGCATACCAAACAATCTTTGCTTCAATAGAAGTTTTTTCGTCAAAATTATTTACTTCTTCTAAACCGTGTTGTTTAATGATTTCTCCAAACTCAGGAAATCCTTTTTCTTTCAAAATTTTCCTTGCTTCAATAGTATGACTACACTTATTTTCAACACAATACATTTTTGTAAAATCATGCAATAATGCTGCTTTATCCACTAAATCAAGATTAATTTTTGTTCCCTTTAGAGAAATTTTTTTTGCTAAAAAATTAGCTACTTTTCTAACCTTAGCAGTATGCAATTTAATGTTTTCAGGAACAGAATATTCTTGAATGATTTTTTCACATTCTTCTAAAGAAGGAATTTTCATTTTACTCGCTCCAATAATTTTTCAGAATTCTTTTTACAAGAAACACAACTTTGTTTGTTCATTCCAAGAAATACTCCAAAAGACCCGAGGTCTTTTGCAGAACGCATTTCAAATTCATTTTCTGCGCCAGAAAAAAACAAAACATTTACTTTTGCTTTTTCAAGCAACTTCAAAGCAAGAATTGCGTTTTTCATTAATTGCGTTTGCTTGAAACCATTAGCATTAAGAAATTCATTAAACAAAAAACCAACAAAAATATTATTTTCTTTTAAAACATTAGCAGTAGCTAAATCAAAACAATTCTTTGATGAACTAAAAGGTTGTAAAAGCAAATCGATTTTTTGATTTGCAGCCCAAGAATTCATTTCAATGGAACCGCCTCTAACACCTAAAAAATCAGCTTTTCCTCTAAAACTTTGAAGTTCTTTATTGTTTTTCTTTTCAAAAATTTTACAAGCCAAAAGTTTTACGCTTGATTTTCTTTTCTTTTGATTAAACTCAGTAAGTTCATTTAAAGAAAAATCCTTAGCAACAATAACTACAGTATCCTTTAATTGTTTAGAAAAATCTTCAATCTTTTCCAATTCTGAAAATTGAACTAAATTTATATCCATGATGAAAAATAGTGGAAAGAAAAAGCAGTTAAATGCTTTTATTTGGCTTTTCTACTATTTGCCCTAAGACTTGGGAAGTTTTTCTCATGGCCTTTTCCTTTCTTTAGGCCTCTTGATTTCTTTCCCGCACTAGTCAAGCCTCTTTCAGCTCTTTTAGTGTGTTTATTGAAAACAATCTTGTTTCTTTCTTTATCAACTCTAACACTAGGAGAACTAATGTCAACAAGAATTACTTCATAATAAGTATGTGTTCCATCTTGACCAACCCAATAAGAATTAAGAACTTCACAATTAGGGAATTTTCTTCCAGTTCTTTGTTCAGCCATTACTTGTTTAGAAATTCTACGAGTAAGCTTATTTACACCCATTCTTTTTGGACGTCTTCCTTTAGCAGGACGCCTATGCATTCCAGAACCTTTTCTGATTCTTGTTAAAGCAATTAAAAAGCCATCTTTAGCTTTATACCCAAGTTCTCTTGCTCTAGGTAAATTAGACGGTTTATCAATTCTAACAACAGAAGCATGTGTTTGTCTTTGTTCCTGAACCTTTTTTCTAAAAAGTTCAGCATAAGGATAATCTTTAGATTTTTTATCCTTCTTTACTTCCTTTTGAATCGTTGCCTTAATCTGCTTTGTTAAACTCAT